>DAOUVG010000010.1 GCA_030667735.1 Dehalococcoidales bacterium | reverse complement strand
GTTATGCCCCAGCTAGCCATGAGTGGACAGACCACGCCCCAGGTCTTCCTGGACAACGTAATTGTGCCCGCCGGAAACCTGCTGGGTGAAGAGAACCGGGGCTGGGAATACTACCAGGAGAATAAACCCTTCTACTGGAACAAAGAGCAGGGTGCCGAAACAGGAATGATGCGACGGGCATTTGATAACCTTCTCCAATATGTAAGAGAGACCACCAGGGACGGACACCCCCTGAGCCAGAGTCCCGCCGTCCGCCAGAAGCTGGCCAGGATGGCGACAGACATTACGGCGGTCCGTTCGCTGATGTACCGCATGGCCCGGATGGAAACTGAAGGACTCGACATCTTTGATATCGCGTCCATAGCCAGGGTATTCCATGTGGAGACGTGGGTTAATTTTGTTAATAGTGCCATGCAGATTTCAGGCCTGGGTGGGCAGTTGGGTTCACGCCAGAAGTATGCGCCTCTCAGAGGCATTATGGAGGCCCTGTACCGGCAGGCCGCCCTCCAGCTAGTGCAGAGAGCCGGCCCTTCTTACGTGAAGAGCATTATCGCCACACATGGTCTGGGACTGCCGGAAACCTGGTAACCACAGTATTGCGGAGGGGCAAAATGGATTTTGGTTTTACTGAAGAACAGGAGATGCTGAGAAAGGCAGCTCGCGATTTTCTTGAGAAAGAAAGCCCCATGTCAATGGTCAGGGAAATGGCTGAGGACGAAAAGGGGTATTCGCCCGAGCTCTGGAAAAAGATAGCGGGACTTGGCTGGCCGGGACTTGTCTTCCCCTCACGCTATGGTGGTAGCGAGGGCAGCTTTCTGGACCTGGCGGTACTCATCGAAGAGATGGGGCGGACTTTACTGCCGGGTCCGTTCTTTGCCACCGTGGTACTGGGCGGACTGTACATACTTGACGTGGGAAGCGAACAGCAAAGAGAAGAGTTCTTGCCCGGAGTGACCAACGGTGAGATATTACTGACCCTGGCCATCAGTGAGCCTGACGTTGAATACGACCCCGCTTCAATTGCCGTCACGGCTACTCCCCGGCAGGGCGACTACATCATCAATGGTACCAAGCTGTTTGTACCCTATGCTCATGTGGCCGACCATGTGCTGTGTGTTGCCCGGACGGCAGAGGGGGCGAGACCGGGTGAAGGCCTGACTGTATTCATCGTGAATACCAGGACCCCCGGGGTCACCTGCACACCCCTGAAAACCCTTGCCCGGGACAACCAGTGTGAGGTGGTGCTTGAAGACGTGGTGGTGCCCAGGGACAGTGTCCTCGGTGAGCCGGATAACGGCTGGAGGGATGTTGAAAGAGCCCTGCAGAGAGCGACAGTAGCCCTGTGTGTCGATATGAATGGTGGAGCCCGGCAGGTACTGGATATGACGGTGGATTATGCCAAACAGAGAGTCCAGTTCGGACGGCCCATCGGCAGCATGCAGGCGTTACAGCACCACTGCGCCAATATGAGTGTATCTATTGAAGCTTCGCGCTCCCTGGCCTACGAAGCTGCCTGGCGAATCAGTGAGGGACTCCCCTGTGCTGCGGAAGTGTCCATGGCCAAGGCATTCGCCAGTGAGTGTTACACGCAGACAACACAACTGGGAATGCTGATACATGGTGGGGTTGGCTTCATGGAAGACCATGACCTGCCGCTCTACTACCGGAGGGCCAAGGCGACCGAGGTCATGCTGGGAGATGCCGACCATCACCGGGAAATGATAGCCAGGGAACTCCTTGACTGATGCCCTGACATTGGCGGGATAGCTCTGGCAGGGCGATACCCTGAACAGGAAGACCGGAGTATTATACGGTAGAAGGAGAGGGAGAATGATTGAAAAGAAGACTCTGGGACTGGCTGAGGCAGAGAAAGCGGTCAAGGCCATGATTGAGGAGGCAGCGAAGGACCCCAGACCGATGTCGGTGGCTGTGGTGGACGCCTGGGGAAACCTGCTTAGCTTCGCCAGGATGGATGGCGCCAGTGCCCTGACGGCTCGTATGGCCCAGAACAAGGCCTACACGGCGGCGTGCTTCAGTAATGATACCCGTAACATCAATCAATGGTTCAAAGGGGCCGGCAAGGACGTGGTCTGGTACGATGACCACAGACTCACTCCGATTCACGGTGGCAACTGTGTAAGGTCGGGCAATGTGGTGGTTGGTGCCATCGGCACCAGCGGCCGCCACGAAGACGAGGACGAGGCCCTGTCGCTGGTCGGTAAGGCAGCCCTTGAGGGCGACATCTAGCCTGACGTAACTCCGCAACCAGCCATTCCTGTCCTGGAAAGGACCGGATACTGTGCCTTTATATCAACCGACCTCAGTTGGCCTTAACCGGCTTCTGTCGGCCTTAACCGACCTCAGTCGGCCACTCCTGCTCCCCAAGGGCAATACGACAGAGATCGGTGATATAGACCTTCTTCAGACCAAACTGTCCCGTTGGCCGCCGCATCACGCGGTCGCACACGGGGCAGAGGGTTAGCAGGGCGTCTGCTCCGCAATCGATTGCGTCCCTGACGTTCTTCTCCTGGAACTCAACCGCCCTGTCCACATCGGTGCGGATAATCGGTGCGGTGCAGCAGAGGGCTGTTTCCCGCTCGTATTTCCGGGGTGGCCGTTCCACGCCGATTAGTTCCAGGATTTCATCAAGGAAGACATCCTTCTCCGGTGTGTATCGGGACGCGCAGGGCTGCTGGTAGGCGATTTTCTTTCCCAACCTGGTTATGCTGCCCTGATGGTCTCTAAGGTAATTGCGCAGGTACTCGAAGAGATGCATGTAGTTGAAGGGAATGTTGATACCGTAATCCCTGCTCTTGGCATGCACCATGGCATAGCAGTCATCGTGGAGGAAAACAATGTCTTTCTGCACGCTTGCCAGGTTGTCGATGAACCTCTGTGCGTACTTCGCAATGGGACTCTCCTTGCCGGAATGCTCCCACCCGATAAGACAGTAGTAGTCCCCTCCCTTGATTATGCCCATACCTTTAAACAGCTGGCTGGTCAGGGTCTCGTCGGAGAGGTATCGTCCCATGGTACAGATTGAAAGGGCAGGTTTATCCGCATCACCGGGTATCACCTCGCTGGGAATGTTGAAGCTGCCGGTAACCAGGTCCTCCTCACTCATGGGGAAGATTCCCGCCTTCTCCACAGCACTTATGATAAGGCTGAACGGGTCAGCCCCGGTAGGACAGTATTCCTGACAGGCGCAGCAGGTGATGCACTTACTGACGATTTCGGCGGTTTTGCCTTCCATAAGTGCCTTGATATTGGCAACCGCCTTGTCCCTGCCATAATCTACATAGAGGCACTTTACCAGACAGTCTCCGCACAGGTCACACTTCGAAGCATCCCACATTGATTCCCCTCCTTGGTTTTGTAGTACAGGCTCTTCTCGTATCAATCTACGCAGCCTTATTAAGACGCTTTTCAGGGGTCGTTGTCAAGTGATTTCCAGATGTACGATGAACCGCAGGCCGGTAACCTTGCATCCGACGAATGTCAGCATGTTATCCCGGAAGATACTGAATATCCGCAATGGCAACCTGGTACTATTGACAACCCGTTACCAATACCGCATAATAGTCCCGATATGCTAAAAATAAGATTAAGACGAATGGGTGCCAAGAAAAAACCAAGTTATCGGCTGGTGGTAGTCGATGCCCGCGCGCCTCGTGACGGCGCATCCCTTAGTATTATCGGACACTACGACCCCCTCACCGACCCGGAGACAGTGGTCATCAAGGAAGAAGAAGCTCTCAAGTGGCTTGAGCAAGGTGCTCAACCAACGGCCACAGCTAGTCGACTGCTATCCAAAACGGGTATCATGGACAAGTTCAAGACAGCCAAGGAGAAAGCATGAGAGATCTGGTAGAGTACATCGCGAAGTCAATCGTCAATGCGCCCGATGATGTCCAGGTTACCGAGGAAGAGGATGAGCAAGGCATTATACTTAAACTACAGGTTGCCGATGATGATAAGGGAAGGGTCATAGGTAAACAAGGACGTATCGCCGAGGCCATGCGCACCCTGATAAGGGTGAAGGCTGCCAAGGCTGGCACAAGAGCCACCCTTGAGATTGTCTGAAACGCGGGAAGCACCCCGCCTGCCTACAACCGCATATATTTAGAAAGCCTGTCTCTTAACCCTACCTTCACTCAGGGACACGACCTCCGGACTTTCGGGATAGGGCTATGGCATGAGAACATCAGTAATCACGCAGCCAGGGTCTGATACTGTCTCCTCACATCCACCAATGATAAACCGAGGTGAATAATGGGTTCCATTCCTGAGAACTCCGAGCGGCAACCGGAATACTGGCTTATTTGTCCGGTATGCCGGCAGCCAAACCCGGCGGGGACCCCGCACTGCCAGCATTGCTGGGGGGCCTCACTCTACTCGGTTGAACCGGTAAACACTCTGCAGCTCACTGTGATTATGGAGCGGCATCGGTTGTGGAACCGGCGCCGCAGGCTGTTCAAAATCGTCTCTGTCAGTGTACTGGCCCCACTGATGCTGGTCGGCGCCTTATTTCTCTCAGTATTCAGCTTCACCGACGTAATCCTGCCCCCATCACCCGAACTCAACTCCAGCCCAGCCCCCGGGGAATGGACGATGTTCCGGCACGACCTCAGTCGTACCGGCAGTATCAACCCCGATAGCCCGGCACCCCAGGGGACCCTGAAATGGTCATTCACCACGGGCGCCCAGATTCATTCGTCCCCTACCGTAGTGGACGGCACTGTTTACTTCGGCTCCCGTGACTTTAAGCTCTATGCTGTCGACGCAGATACGGGCGAGAAACGCTGGGAGTTCACTGCGCAGACTTGGATTGACGCCTCGCCTACGGTCTACGATGGTATCGTATATGTCGGCTCCAATGACGGCAACCTGTACGCAATTGACACCGATACCGGTGAAGAGCTCTGGCGTTTCCACACCCAGTATCCCGTGAAGTCCTCCGTAGCAGTTGTCGACGGCACAGTCATCTTTGGCTCAGACAACTACTCCGTCTACTGCCTGGATGCCAAGACCGGGATTAAAATCTGGGAATACGAGACCGGAAGCTTCGTAGCATCGTCGCCGGCGGTGGAAAACGGCATCGTGTACGTCGGCTCGATGGACGGCTCCATCTACGCATTGCAGGCAGACAACGGGAGGTTCCGCCTTCGGGTGAAGACTCGAGAAGTACCGTGCTCTCCGGCAGTCAAGGATGGCATCGTATACTTCAACAGCCGGACTAACCTCTGGGCCATCGACGGCAAGGCCAGGAACTGGCCCGGGGAGCGTGACCTGCGAGGCTGGTGGCTGCAGTTCTACGCATTCCGCCTGGCACCAATGCCGCCACCAGTATCAGGCGTAATGTGGACCTTCCCCCTGGGTACAGGCCGCACATCGACTTCTTCTCCCATCGTGACTGACGACACCATCTACACCGCCCTGGACAGCTGGTTGCACTCTGTTGATATTGAAACCCGGACCCGGCAGTGGACCTTCATGGCCGGGGGCTTGCTGCGGTCTTCACCGGCGCTGGGGAACAACGTCCTTTATATCGGCAGTGAGGATGGTCTCCTCTACGCCGTGGACGCCACCAACGGCTTGAAGCTCTGGGACTTTCTCACAGGAGACAAGATTACCTCGTCCCCTGCCCTTGTAGATGGCGTTGTGTATGTCGGTTCGTATGACGGTAAGTTGTACGCTATCGAATAGCCTTACGGTGGAAAACCTGCAAATCCGGGTACAACTGGTCCGCCGAACGGAGCACACCTCTAACTGTTTCCGGTGGTAAAGCGCTTATCCACCAGCAGGTGCGATGTTTTCCTATTGAGCCGACTGGGGCCCCGCCCTTCTCCGCCGCCGTTTCTCAGCCACCCTGAGCCGTATCAACGACCGGTGCAGCGCCGCTTCCACGCGGACATGGTCCGCTTCATCCAGCCTGCCGGCCAGCCGTTCCTGGGCCCGCTGTTTCGCCTCCTCGGCCCTGGCGGCGTCAATGTCCTCGGCCCTTTCCGCCGCATCGGCCAGGACCGTAACCCGGTCCGGCCGCACTTCAAGGAATCCCCCGGTCACCGCCAGTGAGAACTCCTTACCTTCCTGACGCACCAGCAGTTCACCAGGTTGCAGCATCGTCATCAGGGGGGCGTGGTGCGGCAGAATTGCCATCTCCCCGTCAATGCCCGGCGCTACCACCAGGTCCACGTCTTCAGAGAAGACCATCTGCTCCGCAGTAACAACATCAAGTCTTATAACAGCCACTAGTCGGCTCCCTGTAACTTCTCAGCTTCAGCGACGACATCCTCTATCGTGCCCGTCATGTAGAAGGCCTGCTCCGGCAGGGCATCATGCTTCCCTTCCAGAATCTCCCCGAAACCACGGACCGTTTCCTCGCGAGCCACGTACTTCCCCTCACGGCCGGTGAAGACCTCGGCGACGAACATCGGCTGGGACAGGAACCGCTGTATCTTACGGGCCCGCGCCACGATGAGCTTGTCCTCCTCGCTGAGCTCCTCAATGCCGAGAATGGCAATCACGTCCTGAAGGTCCTTGTAGCGTTGTAACACTCTCTGGACCTCGCGGGCCACCCGGTAGTGCTCCTCACCCACAATCTCCGGATCGAGAATCCGCGAGGTCGATGTCAGCGGGTCCACCGCCGGGAACAGGCCCTGCTCCGAGATTGCCCTGTCCAGGGCAACAACGCCGTCCAGGTGGCCAAAGCTGGTCACCACGCCGGGGTCGGTATAGTCGTCGGCGGGCACATAGATAGCCTGGAAGGACGTGATTGAACCCTTATTGGTGGACGTAATCCTCTCCTGCAGCTCGCCCATCTCGGTAGCCAGGGTCGGCTGATAGCCCACCGCCGAAGGCATCCGCCCCAGCAGCGCCGATACCTCCATACCCGCCAGGGTATAGCGGTAGATGTTATCGATAAAGAGCAGCACATCCTGGCCCTCGACATCACGAAAATACTCGGCCATGGTCAGCCCGGTCAACCCTATCCGCAGGCGCACCGCCGGCGGCTCGTTCATCTGGCCGAAGACCATCACCGTCTTGTCGATGACGCCGGACTCCTTCATCTCGTTCCAGAGGTCGTTGCCCTCGCGGGACCGCTCCCCCACTCCCGCGAAGACGGAGAACCCGCCGTGCGCCGTGGCGATATTGCGGATGAGCTCCTGGATTATCACTGTCTTGCCCACGCCGGCACCACCGTAGGCCCCGATCTTACCCCCCTTGGTGAACGGCGTAATCAGGTCGATAACCTTCAAGCCCGTTTCCAGCAGTTGGGGAGTCGTTTCCTGCTCATCAAAGGAAGGCGGCTGGCGATGAATCGGCCAGTGTTCCTCGGCTTTGACTTCACCGAGGTTGTCTATCGCCTGCCCGGTAACATTAAACAGGCGTCCCAGGCTACCCCGGCCTACCGGCACGGCAATCGGTACTCCCGTGTCCACTACCTCCGTACCCCTCGATAAACCGTCAGTGGGTGCCAGTGACAGACACCTGACCCAGTTATTACCGATATGCTCCTGGACCTCGAGGGTTGTCTTACCCTCTTCGGTGGCTATCTCTATCGCGTTGAACAGCGCCGGCAGTTCATCGGGCGGGAACTCAACGTCAACCACCGTCCCGATAACCTGGACTACTCTACCCTTGGCCATGATAACCTCCAGTCTTCCCTGAGACTCCGGAACCTCCCTCGCTCCCTCGACGGCCTACTTCAGGGCGGCGGCACCACTACTGATATCCAGAAGCTCCGTGGTGATTGACTCCTGACGGGCCTTGTTGTACATCAGGGTCAGGTCCTGAATAAGTTCGTTTGCGTTCTCGGTGGCATTCCTCATCGCCACCATCCTGGCCGACTGCTCGCTGGCGATGGACTCCAGGATAGCGTGGTAGACCTCCATTTCCACGAAGCGTGGCAGGAGCTCTCCCAGCACTGCCTCCGCACTCGGCTCATAGAGATACTCCACGTTCTGCATCGCCGGCAACTCCGCCGGCTCTACCGGCAGCAACCGCTCCATCACCGACGTCTGGGTCATTGTTGAAACAAACCTGGTGTAGACCAGGTAGACCGCATCTACAACACCATTGGTATAGTCATCAATGATAATCCGGGATATCGGCAGCGTCTCCAGCAAACTGGGACGGTCACCAAGATGGTCGAACTCAGCCCGGATATCCCGGCCAACCCTCCTCATGAACTCATTCCCCTTCCGGCCCACCGTGACCACGTTAACCGGCACGGTCTGCTCCACCAGAAAGCCGGCTGCTGTGCGGTTAACACTGGCATTCAGACCACCACAAAGACCACGGTCAGGAGTGATATGCACAATCTCTATACTGTTCACTGGCCGGTTCTGCAAGAGGGGATGGGGCGCACCTGCCTGTGGCAGGGCCGCCAGTGCGGTAATTACCTGGCGAATCTTTTCATCATATGGCCGCCCCGCGACACCCGCTTCCTGGGCACGTCGCATCTTGGAAGTGGCAATCATTTCCATGGCCCGCGTTATCTTGGCCGTACTCTGAACACCACGTATCCGTTGACGAATCAGACGTATATTTGCCATGGTCTACCGTTCCTCGCGCAGGTCACTCCAGAGGAAAACACCGGCTACCCTACCCTGCAAAGTGGCTCTGCTTAAACTCCTGGATTGCTGCTTTGAGAAGTTCTTCAGTCTCACTACTGATGCTCTTCTCCCGGGCAATCACCGAAACAACCTCAGGATGGCTCGTTTCCATAAACCTGTGGAAGCCAGCCTCGAACTCGCTAATCTTTTCGACTGGTACGTCATCAGTATAACCATTGATTGCCGCGTACAGAATCATTACCTGCTTCTCTACCGGCATCGGGACATACAAAGGCTGCTTTAATATTTCGGAAAGACGTTGACCGCGATCGAGCTGTGCCCTGGTCGCCCGGTCCAGTTCCGCGGTTCCAAACTGGGCAAAAGCGGCCAGCTCCCGGTACTGGGCAAGGTCCATCCTCAACCGACCGGCCACCTGCTTCATCGCTGATGTCTGGGCCTTACTGCCCACGCGGGACACCGATATTCCAATATTCAGTGCCGGCCTGACACCGGCGTTAAAAAGGTCTGTTTCCAGATATATCTGCCCGTCGGTAATTGATATTACGTTAGTAGGGATATAGGCTGAAACATCACCGGCCTGAGTCTCGATTATCGGCAGCGCTGTCAGCGACCCCCCACCATGCTCCTCGTTGTACCTGGCCGACCGTTCCAGCAAACGACTGTGCAGATAGAATACATCACCCGGATAGGCCTCTCTACCCGGCGGACGACGCAGCAACAGGGAAAGCTGCCGGTAAGCCCAAGCATGCTTGGAAAGGTCATCGTATACTACCAGCGCATCCTTACCCTGCGCCATGAATTCTTCGCCTATGGCGCAGCCCGCGTATGGTGCCAGGTACTGCATGGCAACTGCATCGGCAGCATTGGCGGCAACGATGATTGTGTGAGCCATTGCCCCGTATTCCTCCAGGGTGGCCGCCACCCGCGCCACTTTAGAGGTCTTCTGGCCAATGGCAACATAGATACAGATAAGGTCCCCGCCCTTCTGGTTGATGATAGTATCCAGGGCAATGGCCGTCTTACCCGTTGACCGGTCACCGATGATAAGCTCTCTCTGTCCCCGCCCCAGCGGAATCAGACTGTCTATTGCCTTAATACCGGTCTGCACCGGGGTATCCACCGGTTGGCGGTCCGTAACGCCCGGGGCAACCAGTTCCAGCGGACGAGTTTTCTCCGCCTTCAGTGGGCCCTTACCATCCAGCGGATGACCCAGAGGGTCCACTACCCGCCCGATGAGTGACTCACCAACAGGCACTTCGGCAATCCGGCCGGTACGCCGTACCTCGTCCCCTTCTTTTAACTTGGTATAATCACCAACAATAATCGCGGAGACACTCTCCTCCTCCAGGTTCATGGCAATACCCATAATATCACCCGGGAATTCAAGCAGTTCGTTGTATTTTGCCGCGGCCAGTCCGTGTATCCGGGCAATACCATCACCTATCTCAACAACAGCGCCAACATCGACCATCGCCAGTTGTGCACCGAATTGCGATATCTCCTGCTTTATAGCGGAAGCAATATCTCGCCCTCTTGTTGCCATCTAAGTTACCTCCCGTAGTCCAACAGAAGACTGCATGTAACTCCGGTATTGGCTACCCGGAGTATAACGCACAGACCGCTACCTGCCTGCACCACCCAGTTCTTTCCTCAGGGCCGTCAGCTTGCTGCGGATACTGCCGTCGATAAGCTTATCTCCCACCCTGATAATAACGCCACCGATAACGGTTGGGTCTACCTTTGACTTAAGCATTACCGGCTTGCCGACTATTTCCGTAATCCGTTCGCCTATCTTGAGCCTTTCCTCATCATCGAGAGGAATAGCCGTGATAACCTCGGCGACTTCTGCGCCTTCAATGCCACGGTATTCGTCCAGCAACTGCTGGTACTCATCCGAGATGTCCTCCATCATAGCCAGCCGCCCCTTCGCCACCAGCATCGATACCAGCTTCAGTGCCATCGGGTGTATCTCACCCAGCCGCTGAGACAGTACCCGCTCCTTCTCCTCAAAGGAGACCTCGCGGTTTTCCAGCAGGGCAAACAATGCTTCATCCCGGCACATGCTGGCAATTTTCCTAAGGTCAGACTGCCACCGGTTCTGCTCCTGGCTCTCCTGTGCCATTCGGAAGACCGCCTGTGCGTAACGTCTCGCGTAAACGCTATTGGCCATCCTCAACTCCTCACATGTAAACGACTAGTCCTCTTTCAAGATGCCGCTCTCCTCAAGCACCTTGTCTATCAACGCGCGGTGCGCTTCCTTGTCCAGTGACTTCTCAATGACCTTCTCCGCGGCCACTATCGCCAGATCGGCAAACTCCTGATGCAACTCACCAATGGCTTCATCCCTCTCACGCTGAATCTCCTGGCGTGCCTTATCCAGCAGAGTTCCGGCCTGTACTTTTGCCTCTTCTTCGGCCCTTTGCCTGGCCTCATCTCCGGCCCGCATTGCCCGGGCTATTGCCTCCTGTCCCTCCTTGGAGGCCGCCTCCAGCTGCTTCCGGTTCTCCTCCTCGGCATGCGCCGCCTGCTCCCTCACCTGTTCCGCCTGCTCCACGCTATCCTTTATCTTCTGTGAGCGTTCATCGAACATCCTCAGAATCGGTTTGTAGGCAAAGAAATAGAGCAGCCCAAAGAGGACAAGGAAGCTAACCAACTGTGCTATCAAAGTAGATAGATTGATACCTAGTCCTTCCACAGTATCCCCCTTCCGGACAGTAGACTATGCGACAAATATAAGGACAACCGATACCACCAGGGCATAGATGGCGACTGCTTCGGCCATGGCGATAGCCAGAATCATGTTGGTCATGATTGGCCCCCTGGCCTCAGGATTACGCCCCAGCGCCTGCATAGCGCCCGCCCCCAGAATTCCAATTCCGATTCCCGGACCTATCGCTCCCAGGCCCATAGCTATTCCGGCTGCCAGGAGCCTCATCGCTTCAGCACTAATACCTTCCATTCTGTCCTCCTTCAGGTACTCACATCAACCATATACGTATGTTGTGGTCTTGCTCCTCAACTGGATTCCTCATACTCATTAGGCCTCATACTCATGAGGCTTCATGTTCGTGCTGGGTGACTGCCATGGTGGCAAATACCAGTGTCAGTCCGCCGAAGATAAGCGCCTGGATAGCGCCGACCAGCATTTCCAGTCCGTAGAACGGGACCGCCAGCAAGAACGGCATCAGGAACAGCATCATCAATATCAGTATCTCGCCGCCGAGCATATTGCCGAAGAGACGGAAGGTAAAACTGACAACTCGCATCATCTCGCCTATCCCCTCGAGTACACCGACGAACATGTCAATAACACCCATGAATATGCCGCCAAACCCGCTTTTCACCTTACCGCGCAACAACTGACCGACACCCTGGCCGAACTGCCTGACATTGATGAACTTGGTGAAATAACGCAGGCCGCCCTCGCGGATACCCAGGTACTCCACGAAGACAAAGGATATCAATGCCAGGGCCAGTGTGAAGTTGATATCCGTATTGGCACCCCGCAGCAAGGGAAGGACGTGCGTTTCTCCGTGCTCAACTACGGTGTATGTGATTGAGCCGAAGCCGGGAACCAGGCTCAGCCACGAGTTCATGATGACAAAAAGGAAGATAGTGGTTATTATCGGGAAGAAACGGCGCCCGTTCTTCTCGCCGGCAACATCGATACAGAAATTCATCAGCCACTCCAGGGCGAACTCCAGCAGGTTCTGCAGACGTGATGGAATGACCTTAATCCGGTGGGTAACCGCCCAGGCGAAGAATGCCAGAATGACTATCGTAATCCAGGATGCCAGCAGGGTATTGGTAACCGCAAATCCGCCGATATGGAATATCACTTCGGCAGGGAGCTGCACGTGTGGCGCGTCGACGGTAAACAGTTCGGGAAGTCCCACTTCACCGATGATAGCTTTGCCTAGAGCACCGCTCAGGAGACTAACGACACCGACCGCCAGAACGACAACTACTATTGTAATCAGAACCGGGAATGAGCAACCCAGACAGCCTTTTCTAGACACTAGCTGTTCCCCTTATTCTGTTTGTTATCCAGGAAGGGTCGGAGCATGGTATAGACACCATAGAAAGCGACCACAACCCCGAGCAGCAACCCGACTATCAGCCAGAGGGGTTCACTGCCAAACTTGGTATCGAGCCAGCTTCCGCCGACCACACCCAGGATGATAGAACCAGCGACAAAAAAACCGACGCCCAGTAACCCCAGCGCCGCAAGTCGCTTGTCCATATCGAATGCAGCATAGCAAATCTTCCCATCCAAGTCAAACCATGCACCCCTACCACCTGCCCCTGATACATGAAAAGTCCTGCAACGTAACAGTTGCAGGACTTAGTATCTTTACCACTCAGCAAACCGGATATTTGCTACCCGGACTACACTCCCCTACCATGCAGACCTGTTCCTGCTCAGGACTTTCTCTTGTCAAAATCCTCCATATCAAGGGTGTTGATGAAATCGTAGAAGGCGGACATCTTCTTCATCTCTTCTTCGCTCACCGGTTTACCAGCGGCACGGTCTATGTCCTTCGGCTCCCCTACCGGCTTGCCCGTCTCCTTGTCCAGCACGATGCCCGCTTTCTCCAGCACTATATCCTCAGCATATATCGGTGCTTCCACTCTCACCGCCATCGCAATAGCATCGCTGGGCCGGGAGTCCACCTCCACCTGCCCGCCATCTATATTCAGTACAATCTTGGCAAAGAAAGTATCATCCCTGAGGTCACTGACAACGACCGAATTGATACTGACACCCAGGACATCAACAATAGACTGCATCAGGTCATGCGTCATCGGCCGGGGCACACTCACGCCCTGCAGCTTGACAGCGATAGCATCCGCCTCGGCAGGCCCTATCCAGATAGGCAGGTACCGGTCGGTCGTCTTCTCCTTGAGCATGACCACCCGCTGGTAGTTCATGAGGCTCACCCGAATGCTATCCACAACCATTTCTATCATGGCGGACCTCCTCTTCTCCCCCGCAGGTACATTTAATATTAACTCCAGTACGCTCCCAGTGTCAAATTGAGACTGAGGTGCCACCACCGCGGGTCACTTGAAGTGGGATTGCCCGTGCCCTTCCATCACGTGGTATAATGTCGAAGGATATAATATTGCTTTACCACTTTTGATGTAATACTATAGAACAATAGGCTTACCCTTATTTAGAGGAGGATGCCGATGCACCAGAGTGGCCGGAACATAGTTTGGTTCGACGAGGTAACCAGGAACGATATTCCCCTTGTTGGTGGTAAAGGGGCAAATCTCGGTGAAATGACCAATGCGGGCATACCTGTCCCGCCCGGTTTTATCGTGACCGCCAGCGCCTATTACTCCTTCCTCGAAGAGACGGGTATCACTGACCAGCTTCGCGCTTTGCTGGCACCACTGGACCCCAATGACAGCCGACAACTCCAGGATATCTCCGCCAGGGCCAAGCAGGTCATCCTGGATGCGCCCATGTCCGGTGGACTGGCCGAGGAAATCAGGGCATCCTACCGGAAGATGGGCCAGGGACATGTTGCCGTGCGTTCGTCGGCAACTGCCGAAGACCTGCCCGAAGCCTCTTTCGCCGGGCAGCAGGCCACCTTCCTCAATATCAGCGGGGAAGAAGATGTTGTGGTCGCCGTCCAGCAGTGCTGGGCATCCCTTTTCGAGGCACGGGCAATCTTCTACCGCGTGGAGAACGGTTTCGAGCACTTCAAGGTCGGCATCGCCGTACCGGTACAGCGCATGGTCCAGTCCGATGCCGCCGGCGTCATGTTCACCCTTGAGCCGACAACCAGTGACCTGAGCAAGATAACAATCGAGGCCGTCTACGGGCTCGGTGAGATGATTGTCTCCGGGGACGTAACCCCGGACCACTACGTTGTCAGTAAGGAAAGCCTCGGCATCGTTGACAAGGAAGTCAAGGCGCAGGAGTGGAAGATGGTCAGGAGTGACGGCGGCCTCTCGGAGGAGCCCAATGTCAAGATAGACCTTACTCCTGCCGAGCAGGCACAACAGAAGATAACCGATGCCGATATCATTGCCCTCGCCAAGATGGGTAAGCGCCTCGAAGAACACTACCAGTTCCCCCAGGATATTGAATGGGCCAAAGAAGCCGGTGAGCTTTTCATCGTCCAGACGCGCCCCGTCACCACCATCAGGGAGACTATCACTACCGGTCTTGAAACTGACGCTGAGGCAATACTGTCCGGGTCACCGGCCAGCCCCGGAGTAGCCTCCGGCCCGGTCAAGCTGGTACCGGACCCCTCCCAGATTGACAAGGTCCTCGATGGGGATATCCTGGTCGCCGAAATGACCACCCCTGACTTCGTCCCCGCCATGAAACGGGCCGTAGCCATTGTGACTGACCGCGGCGGTCGTACCGCACACGCCGCCATTGTCAGCCGGGAGCTGGGAATCCCCTGTATTGTCGGCACCGGGAAGGCCATGGCCACCCTCAAAGACGGGCAGATCATTACCGTGAACGGTACTGGCGGTAAGGTTTATGACGGCAAGATTGAGTTCGCCATAGAGGAAAAAAGCAAAGCACGCACCGACATCACGACCAGGACCAAGCTCCTCGTCAACCTGGCGCAGCCGGAGATAGTTGACCGCGTAGCATCGCAGAATGTTGACGGCATCGGCCTGCTCCGTGCCGAGTTTATGGTCGCCCAGATTGGCGAGCACCCCAGCTACATGATAAGCCAGGGCAGAGGGCAGGAGTTCGTCGACAAACTGGCCGAAGGGCTAACGACCTTCGTAAAGGCCTTCCATCCCCGGCGTGTAGTCTACCGGACAAACGACTTCAAGACCAATGAGTACCGCGCACTCAAGGGCGGTGAGGACTACGAACAGCCTGAAGAAAACCCCATGCTCGGCTACCGGGGAGCGTCCCGATACATCACCGATATCGAAACCTTCAAGCTGGAGCTGGCCGCCATCAAGAAGGTACGTGAGAAGTACAACAACCTCTGGGTGATGATTCCCTTCGTACGCACCGTCAATGAACTGTCCCAGACCATCAAGATAATGGAGGGTGAAAACCTGAAGCGCTCGGAGGACTTCAAGATATGGATGATGGTCGAGGTGCCCTCCAACATTATCCTGCTGGAGAAGTTCCTTGCCGTCGGCATTGACGGCATATCCATCGGTTCCAACGACCTTACCCAGTTGACACTGGGCGTGGACCGGGACAGCGAGAAGCTGGCCGACACTTTCAATGAGATGGATGAAGCCGTCATGCTCTCCCTGGAGAGAGCCATCAAGGTCGCCAACAGCATGGGGGTCACCTCCTCCATCTGTGGGCAGGCACCATCAGTCTACCCGGAACTCACTGAGAAACTGGTGGAATGGGGCATCACCTCGGTCTCGGTAAGCCCCGATATGATAGACCGCACCAGGGAGATAATCGCCGAAGTCGAAGCGCGATTACAGAAGTAGTGAGTCGTCGGCCCGAAATCCGGCATCTGGCTGAGGAGCGGGAAGAAAGCCTCTCGCCCCAGGCCCGGAAGAGTAGGCTGTCGCGTGGCAGGCTCAGGGAAGAGGAGCTCTGTCCCATCCGTACCGGTTTCCAGCGTGACCGCGACCGCATCATCCACTCCAACAGCTTCCGCCGTCTCAAGCACAAGACCCAGGTCTTCGTTGCTCCGCTGGGCGACCACTATGTAACACGCCTCACCCATACGCTGGAGGTATCCCAGATTGCCCGCACCATTGCCCGCGCCCTTAACCTCAACGAAGACCTTACCGAGGCAATCAGTCTCGGCCATGACCTCGGGCATACGCCCTTCGGGCACATCGGCGAGGAAGTCCTCAACGGCCTCTATCCCGCCGGATTCCGGCACAACGAGCAGTCACTGCGGGTCATCGACCGTCTCGAAAACAACGGCCGGGGACTCAATCTCACCTGGGAGGTGAGAGACGGCATCCTCAACCACTCCAAGACAAGAACCCACATCCTTAAAGAAGACTGGGGAGAGGTCGGTACCCTTGAGGGCGAGGTCTGTCGGCTTTCTGACCTCGTCGCTTATGTCAATCACGACACTGACGACGCCATAAGGGCCGGAGTCATCACCGAGCGTGACCTGCCACTGTCTGTGGTCAGGGTGCTCGGGCTATCACGGTCGGTGCGTATTAATACCCTGGTATCCGATATCATCGAACACTCGTGGTCAGTCAGAGACGATACCGCCTCTGACTCCAGACCTGCGGTCGGGATGACCGCCCCGGTACTCGAAGCAACCAACACCCTGCGTGAATTCCTCTTCACCCGCGTCTACGATGTTCACTCCGGCCAAGAGGAGGCAGCCCAGGCAAGGGAAGTCGTTCGACGACTGTATGACTTCTTCAGTAAGCATGAAGATAAGCTGCCACCGGAATACCGTCTTCGTGACGAAGACCATCAGCGGCAGGCCGTTGATTATATCGCCGGCATGACCGACCGCTACGCCCTGCGTACTGCTGTGGAGATGTCCCTGGTTGATGACCGTGCCAGGCAGCAGCGGCTGTTCACGGATAGCTAGCGTGGCGTCTTTGAACTTTATTGAATAATTCCTCTCCCTTTCATAAAGGGAGACTGAGAGGGATTTTATATCCCCCTTAATCCCTTTGCAGAGGGGGAGAGGAAAGAGAATAAAGCAACGTATT
>DAOUVG010000044.1 GCA_030667735.1 Dehalococcoidales bacterium | reverse complement strand
CTCAGCCAGGCTTCCCCCTTCGGTAGCCGCCCGTGCCGCGGCAAGCGCAATAAAACCTTCCGCGGCGGTGCAATTCAGAGAATCCAGCACCTCTATCGAGACCCCTGGCAGTTCGTCCTTCATCATCTCACGGGCGTCCCGAGCAGCATTGCATACCGCGCTGAGTCCGGACGAGACCGTGATACAGAGGATACTCTCTGTCTGCTCGCTCACTTTCCGGTAAGTCTCAAGGACATCCCCGGGAGAGATGGAGGAGGTCTTGAATGATTCCGGGTCCTGGAGGAACAGTTCGTAGGCTTCGGAAGGGGTGACATCCACCCAATCATGATATAGTTTGCCACCGTGGTAGAAGTTCAGGGGCATTACCGTTATCCCATGCTCTTCTACCTGCCCTTTAGTTAAGCAGGCTATGCTGTCGACAATAACGGCTACCTTTCGCATGGCATACCTCCACGAGATAACGGTCTAGGTCGCGGCCGGATGGCCGCCGTGTCTCAGTCTGTGGTCCAGGAAGGCCGGAACTAACAGAAAGACCAGCAGCAGTAGAATCAACGCGAGAAAAACGGGGAAACCGACTCTGCTACCGGCAAAAGCAACCGTTGCCAGCGTCGATACACCGGATATCCCCAGTGCCACTACCTTCAATCGGCGCTGCCTCAGTCGAATGAACACGACTACCGAAATTGCCAGCACCAGAAAACTCATGACAATCCAGGGAGCAAAGTCATTGAGCCGACCGAGGTTGAGCCCGGTGAACTTGTTCTCTTGCTGCGCCGCCAGAAACCACCCGACAAAGCTCGGCACCGGCAGCAGCATCAGGGCACTGTACAGCCAGTCCCGCTTGATACTCTTGATTGTAATGTAACACAATAACCACACAACCAGCGGAACGTAGGCGAGGAGCGTAGCCCAGGCCCATCCCGTGGGCAGGTAGAGCAGGAGCAGACCGGCGGCAACCACCGGCAGCAGGGCGTACCCCAGCCAGGGGAAAAGCCAGCCTGGCTTCCCGCGGCACCAGCCGTAGATGGCAGTGGCTATCACCAGGCCTATCAGGGCCGGAAGCCAGCCGATGCCCCACCACTTGAGGGCAAATAACGCGGCAAAAAGAAGGTGAGGCAGCGAAGCCAGCAACGCCTGTCTCCAGGTACCCTGGCTGTGCACTTCATATATCTGGCGCGCCACTATCCTGGCCGAGCCAAGCACCCCGACGCACTCTTTGGCCGCTTCCTCATCGGACAGGCCGGCTTCCTTCATCTCCCGGAGCCTGTCCTCGGCATGCGTTTCCAGCTCGGTTAAAACCTCTTCTTCGGCGGTTGGGTCAATCCTGAGGTTTTCCCGAATGTCCTTCAGATAGCGGTCCAGTTCGGTTGCCAATTTCCTACCTTACCTCACGGTGTAATCGGCTTAAAGACCAGGTTCATCGCCGTGAAGAAGTCCTGCCACTCTACCGTCTTCTCCGCCAGGGTGGCACGACCTTTTTCCGTAATATGATAGTACCGCCGCTGCCGACCACCGGAAAAAGGCTGCCACCTGCCTGTCACCAGACCCGCCTTCTCCAGGCGATGCAGGGCCGGGTAGAGCGTGCCTTCCTTGAACTTGAAGTAGCCCTGGCTCCTGCCTTCGAGCTCCTTCATTATCTGGTAGCCGTACATCGGCTGCTGGCTTATCAGGCATAACAGCAGGGAATTGATATTACCCTTCATCAGGTCCTTCCTGCCTGCCATCTATGTCACCTCACACACGTAGTATCCTCAATACCTAGAACAGCTAGGTATTTATATCATACAGGGAAAACCTTGTCAATAGAATCTTGCGGGGTCCGAAAGGTGAAGAATATCAGAAGGACCAGCACCCACAATGAAGAGAATCAGTTTCTCCACGTCGGGTAGCTGGTCCCATCGGTTCGGAAGGAGACCGTTACCTACCGGTTACGCCTGCGCCTCATCCTCAAGCACCACCCTGGCATCCACCGCCACGGCACCGTCACCGTAGGCAAAGACGGGGTTCAGGTCCAGCTCCTTGATGTCCGGGGTCTTCTCGACGTAGTCAGAGACCTTGAGTATCAGGTCCTCAAGATTGCCCACATCCACTGCTTCCGAGCCCCGGTAGCCTTCAAGAAGAGGATAGCCCTTGATATCCCGAATCATCTCGGCAGCGTCCCGCTTAACGAGAGGCACAATCCGGAAGGAAACATCCTTCAGGATTTCCACCAGAATGCCGCCCAGACCGAACATCAGCACCGGGCCGAACTGGGCATCCTTTGACATGCCGACAATCACCTCGACCCCGGGGCGGGCCATCTTCTGCACCGATACTCCCTGGACTTTGGCATCCGGAAAGGCCTTGCCGATAGCGTCTATGATATTATCGTAGGCTTTGCCTACCTGCTCTGCTGTCTCCAGACCCAGCTCAACCCCGCCGGCATCACTCTTGTGCACCACATCAGACGAGGCTATCTTCATTGCAACCGGAAAACCGAGCTCCCCGCTGATGGAAATCGCTTCTTCCCGTGAAGATGCCAGCCTGGTATCAACAACATTTATCCCGGCCTGCTTGAGCAGGTCCTTGGCCTCTACCTCGGTTAGCAGGGTCCTGCCCTCATTCCTCGCGCGGTTTATAATATCTTGCCCAGTCATAGAAGCTATCCTCCGAATCAACATTCAACTTGATTAGTCTAGCAAATAATAGCACCTTTTGCCAAGTAGCTGCAACGTACTCAATGCAACACTCATGTGACTGCCGACTGTTCACCGACGGAATCAGGCACGCGTTCGAACCGGACCCGGAGCACCTCCCGGGTGTTTTCGGTAACCCTGGCCCGGTCATCTATGCGCCATCCGACAACCCACAGTATATCGTCCCCTGAACAGACCACCGGCACCCGCGGTCGCCAGGCGCGCGGAACGCGGGCGTCAATCATAAACTCACCCAGCTTCTTGGTCTCACTCATACCCAGTGGCCGGAACCGGTCACCCGGTCGGCGTGTGCGGACCAGTATCCGCTGCCCAATTCTGTCAGCATCGAGATGGGCGGTAAACCCGTCTTCTTCGCCCACCACCTGCCCCGGCCCGGACATGGCCGTTTCAATACGCCAGCCGGCGACTACGGTGACGCCGGGCACCTTCAGGGCAAATTCCCCACACGGTTCCGGGTACGGGCACAACGCCGAGGGGTCGGCTCCCAGCAGGTACCGGTCATACTCGACGGTGAAGAACAGGCCTCCCGGCAAGCTTAGGCGTCTTCCCGCCGGCAATTCAAGGGCCTCCAGCATCTCCTCGATATGACGTGCCTCGATGTCCATAGGACTTCCCAGTAGCTCCTCCATAGCCCGGCGGAGCAGGTTGCGTTGCAGGCCGGAAGGCAGCTCCGGAAAGCCTGCCCTGTCAATGATTACGGTATCTGCCTGCCGCCGGACAACTTCCTCCCAGAGCCTGGCAGTCTCCCTGTCCAGTATGCCAAGGTCTTCTCCGGCTATCCGGGCAGTGCGTACCAGGGCCTTGACTATCTGCGGGTTATACTCCTGTAAAATCGGCAGGAGATGGTGACGAAGCCTGTTTCTCAGGGGTGACAGACTGAAGTTGGACACATCGACTCGGGGACGCATACGGCACTGGCGACAGTACTCTACGGTCTCCTTGCGGGTGACCTCCAGCAGCGGTCGTACCACCGTGATGCCGTCTGTGCTCGCCCGCCAGCCGACGACCGGCTGTAACCCACGCAGCCCGGTGGTCCCTGTCCCCCGGATGATGTGCATCAGTATGGTCTCGGCATGGTCATCGGTGGTGTGTCCTGCCGCTACCCGGTCGGCACCAATAGACACAGCTACCTTCGCGAGAAAGGCGTAGCGCACTTCGCGGGCCGCCTCTTCCAATGTGACATCCCGCTCTGCGTGATATGCACTGACGTCACTTTCCTCGATGGTGGCCGGAATACCCAGACGCCGTGCCAGCCCGGCAACGTACACGGCATCACCCCGGGACTCGGCACCACGCAACCGGTGGTCAAGATGGGCCACGTGAAGTTCCGCCTGTAACTCCCCCCTCAGCCTGTTCAGGACGTGAAGGAGACACACCGAGTCCGCCCCCCCGGACACCGCCACCACCAGCGGGGCATGGGGAGACACCTGGTGATGGGCACGGATAAAGCCCAGCACTCTCTGCTCTAAGGATTGCCCGGATTCCCGTCTTGTGACCATGGAGCTATTCTTTGGAAGACAGACTCACCCCGCATTCTGATACGGCCTTATCGCATTCTGATGCGCCCCGTATTCTGATACGGCCCCGCTTTCTGATGCGGCTCCGCATTCTGATGCGGCCTTATCTTTTAATACCGGGTCTTGTGCCAGCGTTCAGGACGAGTTTGGTACGCCTTATCGCACAGGGATGGCCGGTAAAACCCAGGGCAGCAGCGACCTGCTCCGGTCTCCCCGAACCATTACTGTCACAGCGCAGCCTCATACCGATGGTGTAACCCCCGTGTTCCGGTCCCGCCAGCCATATGTCGTCTATCAGTACCCGGAGGTCATAATCACGCCGCCCGGTATCCCGGTAGTGATGCCAGGGCAACTGCTCCAGCGCCAGAATATGGGATATTGTCGCCTCAATCTCCGCGGTACCATTCTCCGTCTCGATATCAACCTCATACTCGGCAAAACGCACCTGTGCCTGGAGAGAAGGAACCCTGGGGGCTATCGGATAGACGCTGCCTATTTCCATGCCTGCCGGCAGCTGCTGGCCGGCAGCGGCGGAAAACCAGTGTGGTGAGACCTGGTTTGCCACCGTAACATCCATCAACTCCGCTTCGCTGGTAATTCCCACGGAAAGCGGCGCGGCCAGGGATATCCGGGGGTGAGGGCTGAACCCCTCGGAGTAAGCCAGCCTGATTTGCGCGCGCCGAAGCGCCCTCTCCCACAATCTGATGATGTCCAGGTGAGAGATATACTTGAGCGCCTCCCCCCGGCTGAAGCTAATCCGAAGTCGCTGCATGTCCCCCTCTGGTCAAGACAATCTTCTCAATCTTGACCCCCCGCATCTCGGACACTACCAGTTTCATATCTTTGTATACAATCTGTTCATTCGGCCTGGGAATACGTCTGAGGAGATTGAGCACGAATCCGGCTACCGTCTCGTACTCACCTTCGGGCAATTCCAGGCCCATCTCCTCGTTGGCTTCCTCGATACGCATCCCGCCGTCAATCTCAAAGGTATAGGCATCAAGTGCCTCGTAGTCCTTTTCCACCGTCGCCAGTTCGTCACCGACCTCGCCAACAATCTCCTCGACCAGCCGGCTGAGCATGACAATACCTGCCGTACCGCCAAACTCGTCAACAACCACCGCCATACGGAAGTTGCTGTCCCGCATCTCGTTAAACAACTCGCTGATGAGCTTGGTCTCCGGGGTGAAGTATGCCGGGCGAAGAAGCTCGTCAACCGGGCTCTGCCGGTCAATATCCCCCTTCGCCTCGGCCATCAGTACGTCCTTGATAGCCAGAATACCGATGACATTGTCCATGTTCTCATTGAATACCGGGAAACGAGACCTCGGGAACTGGGCGTAGAGGGCAAGAAACTCAGCCACTTTGGAGCCCTGCTCTATGGCCACCACCTCGGGCCGCGGTACCATGACCTCACGTACCCGCCGGTCCCCGAAGTCGAATACCTTGTGCAGCATCCTGGCCTCGGAGTCCTCCACCGTCCCCTCCCGGTGTCCCACCGTAATCATGTTGCGGATTTCCGCCTCGCCGGCCAGAGACCTCGGCACCGGTGTTCCACCCAGCAGCTTACTCAGGCCGGAGGCAATCCAGCTTAATGCTACCACGACCGGAAGCAGTGTCCAGAGGAGCCACTCTATCGGCCGGGCGAAGAGTATGGACAGCCGCTCGGTATAACGGATGGCTATCGTCTTGGGAATGGTCTCGCCGAATATCAGCAGAATGATGGTGACAGCAATGGTGGCTACAAGGATTCCTCCCTCTTCCTGCCAGCCGTGGTTTCGCCAGATAGAGACGGCAAGGGCGGTTGCCATTGCCGCCGCAGCGGTGTTCACCAGGTTATTTCCCAGCAGGATGACGGACAATAACCGGTCCGGGCGGTCGAGTATCCGGGACACTCTCTCCGCCCCTCTGACTCCAGTATTGACCAGGTGCTCAACCTTCACCCGCTGAAGGAAGAATAAGGCTATCTCCGAACTGGCGAAGAAGGCAGACAGCACGAAGCAGACCACCAGGAGCACCACGTACAGTGTTTCAATACCAGACATGCTACCCGTCCCCGTTCCTGACTGTTACAGACTCGCAACGGCTCCGGGGGCAAAATCTATCCCGAAGACTTCGCATGGTTCTCCCTGGTCAGCAGTACCTTCTCAATCTTCATACCGCGCATCTCGGTTATCACCATTTTCAGGTCTTTGTACCGCAGTTGTTCATTCGGTCTGGGTATCCGCCCAAGCAGGTACAGGATGAAGCCGGCCACAGTCTCATAGTCGCCTTCGGGAAGCTCCAGCTCCAGTTCCTCGTTGGCCTCCTCAATCCGCAAACCACCATCGACCTGGAAGGTGTAGGCGTTAATTACCTCATAGTCTTTCTCCACCGCGGTAAGCTCATCCCCCACCGGCCCAACAATCTCTTCCACCAGCCGGGTCAGGCTGACGATGCCGGCGGTACCGCCGTACTCGTCCACCACCACCGCCATCCGGTAGTTGTGGTCACGCATCTCGGTGAAAAGCTCACTGATTCGGTTGGTCTCCGGAGTGAAGTATGCCGGACGGATAAGGTCATCAACTATACTCTGCCGGTTGATGATGTCCTTCGCCTGGGCCATGAGAACATCCTTGATCGCCAGGATGCCGATAACATTGTCCATGTTCTCATCGAATACCGGGAAACGTGACAGCGGGTGTTCCGCATAGAGGGAAAGAAACTCGGCAATCTTGGAACCCCGTTCTATGGCCACCACCTCCGGACGCGGCACCATGACCTCGCGGACAGGCCGGTCACCGAACTCAAAGACCTTGTCCAGCAGCTCAGCCTCGGCATGCTCCATCTCCCCTTGCCTCTGCCCCAGGGATATCATGGTGCGTATCTCCTCATCGCTCACCAGAGAACCCGGCGCCGGCTTCACCCCGACCAGCTTGCTGAACCGTGATACTATCCAGCTCAACACCATCACAAAGGGCGTGAACAACCACGAGACTATCGCAAGGGGACGGCCAGAGGCCAGCGCCAGCCGCTCGGTATGCAAGGTAGCAAATGTCTTCGGGGTAGTCTCACAGAAGACCAGCAGGACAATGGTCAGCCCCGCGGTGGCAATCAGGACCCCCTGGTCCGGCCATACGCCGATAGCCAGGACTGTAGCCAGAGCTGCAGCAGCCGTGTTGACGAAGGTATTGCCCAGCAGGACGGTTGAGAGCAGCTTCTCTGGCCGCCGGAGCATTCTGGCCACCCGGTCCGCACCCCGCACCTTTGCTTCGACCAGATACTCCAACCTCAGCTTCTGAAGGGAAATGAAGGCAGTTTCCGAACTTGAGAAAAAAGCGGAGAACAGCAGACAGAGAATAAGAAGCGCTAGGTATAACGGAATAGTGCTATCCAGATACCATCACCTCTCCGGTGCCAGGATTCAGTAGTACCGACAGCCCAATCATATCATCGTCAAATAAGAGTGTCAAAGGACTACTGTGCGGTTAGCTATAGTACTGGCCGCCTCCTCATGTGGCAATGCCTCATCCCCCTCGCTCGCTTCTCCCCTGGAGAATGGGGTGTTATTTATTTGTGTGGGAAGCAGGCAAAGCCTGCTTCCCAACGCCTTTCTCCTTTGGGGAAAGGCGCACTCTCTATGCTATAATCCAGAGGTATGAAAGTCCTGGGCATTGAAACTTCCTGTGATGAGACCGCCGCCGCCGTGGTCGAGGACGGCACCAGAATCCTCTCCAACCGGATTGCCTCCCAGGTGGAGATTCACGCCCGCTACGGTGGAATCGTCCCCGAGGTCGCCTCGCGTCAGCATATCCTGAGTATTGTCCCCATCATCAGGCGGGCAATGGCTGAAGCGGAGGTTACCTGGGATGACATTGATGGCATCGCGGTCACCATCGGCCCGGGACTGGCCGGCTCGCTGCTTACGGGAGTCAATGCCGCCAAGGCTATCAGCCTGGCCCGTGGCCTGCCCCTGACCGGCGTCAACCATCTTGAAGGCCATATATACGCCAACTGGCTGGCGGAAGGCAGTCTCGATTTCCCCCTGGTCTGCCTCATTGTCTCCGGGGGGCATACTGACCTGGTACTGGTGCGGGGCCACCGCGACTACACCCTGCTTGGCCAGACCAGAGATGATGCCGCCGGTGAGGCTTTTGACAAGGCAGCGCGTCTCCTTGGCCTCGGTTATCCCGGCGGACCGGCCATCGAGCGGGCCGCGAAGTCAGGCACTGCCTCCATCCCGTTACCCCGGGCCTGGCTCAAAGGGACCAATGATTTCAGCTTCAGTGGCGTCAAGACCGCCCTGCTACGCCTTGTTGAAAACGGCAGTATATCGTCCCCGGCATCGGATGATGCCGCGGCATCGTCCCCGGCATTAGCTACGACTAATGCCGCAGCCGCCGCCAGCTTCCAGGAGGCCGTGGTCGACGTCCTGGTAACGAAAACGGTGGCCGCCGCCAGAGAGTGCCGCGTCAGGCAGATCCTGCTCGCCGGTGGG
>DAOUVG010000084.1 GCA_030667735.1 Dehalococcoidales bacterium | reverse complement strand
CGGTGTGGGGGCCAGTTGGTCAGCAGGCGTCATTCGCACCTTATAGAGTAGCGCGCTTGCCTTCGGGCTTGCCAGGACCTCCGGCGTGACAATAGAAGAGGGAGCGCCCCTTCTGAGGGGCGCTCCCTCTGGATTCTCCTTTTTGAGCACTACCCCCTCACTCGTCCACCAGCTTCTGCCCGGCCTCGAAGGCCTGATTGAGGGCGTCGGGGTGTCTGGCAATGGCGCCCTTCTCGTCTATGCCCTCGAAGAGCAGCTCACCGGCGTACTCGATGTTGAGTACCGTGAAGAGGGACTTGACCACCTGCCGTCCGGCATCGAAAAGGTCCTTGTATTTCGTTCCCCCCACGGAGACAAGCAGGCCCTTACGCGGGCGGTCGTCGCCCAACGGCGGAACCTTGAGCACGTACTTGCGCGCCCAGAGGCACTGGCAGCGGTCTATCATTGCCTTCATCTGGGCGGAAAGTCCCATGAAGTGTATCGGCGCAGCCAGCACTATGCGGTCGGCCTGCTCCAGCTCGTCGTAGATACCCTGCATATCGTCCTGTATCCGGCACTTCCCCGCCTCCAGGCAGGCGTCACAGTGCTGGCAGGGCGTAATCTTGAGCCGGTTCAGGGCAATGGTTTTTACCTCGGCACCCTTGCCGGCGACCCCTTTCAGCACCTCCTCCAGCAGCAGGTCGGTGTTGCCGCCGCGCCTCGGGCTTCCTGCTATACCCAGCACCCTCAATAGCCCTTCTCCTCAATCCGTGTTAGAATCTCCGCCTCACGGGCCTGCATGTCCCTCTGTTCTTCCGGCTCTGCGTGGTCATACCCCAATAGGTGAAGGACACCGTGAATGATGAGTGTGGCTACCTCTTTCTGCACGGAATGCCCGCGTTCTTCCGCCTGGATGACTGCCTGCGGATAGGAGATTATGACCTCTCCGAGGTGGGTTATGCCGTCGGGAGGCACTATAAAAGTCCCTGATTCTGCCTCATCCCCCGAATCGGGCAGCATCGGGAAAGAGAGGACGTCGGTCGGTTTGTCCTCGCCAAGATGGACCAGGTTCAGTTCCCGAATCTTCTCCTGGCCGGTAATGACCAGGCCAAGCTCGCTGCCGGGGTCGGTGTTCTCGGCAAGGAGGGCCTCAACGACGACGCTTTCCAGCCAGGCCACATCAAGGCAGCCCTCGAGACCTTCATCAATCAAGACATTAATTTCCATCACTGTCTGCCATGATAGCACAGGCCGGAAGTGCCCTCAAACAACAAGGCGACGCGGTGGAGGACGAGACTGCTTCAGTGTCTCTTCGCTTTGCTCAGAGTCCCTGCTCGCAGTGACATGGAACACCCCTGTCGTTGCTTTGACTTCGGCCTGCTGGCAATGACGGGTGAGGTTGTGCTATATTTCAATGGCATCTTGACAGCTAAAGTTGTAAAATATACTCAGATGGACTGGGCAGGTAACGGAGGGATCGCATAGTTGGTCTAGTGCGGCCGCCTGCTAAGCGGTTACCCTGGGAAACCGGGGTCGTGGGTTCGAATCCCACTCCCTCCGCCACGAAATCGGACACCGTAGCAGTGCCCCTTACGCGAGGGGCATATTAGTATAACCAGAGGACAGGATAGAATGCCCCGGTACCATATCTGGACAATCGGCTGCCAGATGAACAAGGCAGAGTCGGAACGGCTGGGCAGCTACTTCGAGGAGCACGGCTACGAGGCGACAGCTACAGTCGAAGCCGCGGACGTTATCGTCCTCAATAGCTGCGTGGTGCGCCAGAGCGCCGAGGACCGCGTCATCAACACGCTTAATGCCCTGAAATCGTTGAAAAAGACCCGCCCGGACACCACTCTCGCCGTAACCGGCTGCTGGGTGAACTCCAATGTCGATGAGTTGAGGCGGGACTTCCCGTACGTAGACCGCTTCTTCGGGCCCGGTGAGTGCCCGCAATGGTTTGAAAATGCCGGGTGGGACCGGACGATTCCCCCGGGTGCCGCACCCTGCGCCTTCGTCCCCATCATCCAGGGCTGCAACAACTTCTGCTCCTACTGCATCGTCCCCTACCGCCGGGGTCGGGAGCGGAGCCGTCCGTTGGCCGACATCATCTGCGAGGTACGGGAGCGGGTGCATGGCGGCACTAAAGAGGTCACCCTCCTTGGGCAGAACGTGGACTCATACGGTCATGACCTGCCCGACAGACCGGACCTGGCCGACCTTCTCGGTGAACTGAACAGTATCGACGGGCTGAACCGGATACGCTTCCTGACCAACCATCCCAAGGACATGAGCCATCGGCTGATTGCGGCCATCGTCTGCCTGGACAGGGTCTGCGAACACATCAGCCTCCCTGTGCAGTCCGGCAGCAACGATATCCTGAAGGCGATGAAGCGCGGTTACACGGTGGAAGATTACCGCCGGCTCGTGGAAGAGATACGAAAAGAAGTACCCGGTGTTGCCCTGAGCACCGATGTCATCGTCGGCTTCCCTTCGGAGACTGAAGCGCAGTTCCGGGAAACGTACGACCTGCTAGCCGACCTTAAGTTCGATACCGTACACGTGGCGGCGTATTCGCCGAGGCCGGGGACGTCGGCCACCCGCGAACTCGTCGATGATGTGCCCGCAGCGGAGAAGAAACGCCGGGTGAACGAGATAGAGCGCCTTCAAGAGGGCATCGCCACCGAGATTGGCGCTGATTTTCTCGGCAAAACGGTTGAAGTACTGGTGGAAGGCAAGAAGGGTGACAGGTGGCAGGGTCGCACCAGAACGGATAGACTGGTCTTCTTCGATAGTGACGATAACTGCCGGGGTAAATTGATGTCTATCAGAATCAGGCATACCAGTCCCTGGTCACTACAGGGCGAGCCTGATAAAGAAGAATAACAACCGGACCAAGGAGGGGAAATTGGTAAAGAAGAGATTGCTAAATCTGACAGTGCTAACGGGGCTGCTTGTTATCATGGTGTTACTTGGTGGCTGTGCCGGTCTGACCGGAGACGGGGCAGACATAGAGAGCAGCTTTGCCACCAGCATCTGGCCGATGCTTATCTTCATTGTGCTCCTATTCGGACTGATGTACTTCCTGATGATACGGCCGCAGCGCCGGAAACAGAAGGAGCACCAGAACCTCGTAGAGCAGCTACACAGGGGTGACAGGGTGATAACCGCGGGGGGAATCCACGGGCAGATTGAGTCCGTCAGTGAGGATAGTGTCATCCTGAAGGTTGAATCCGGGGCGACAATGAGAGTGGCCAAGCCCAGCGTCGTCTACAAGCAGGGTGGCCCGGAGACAAAGCTCGGCTGAAGTAAGGACTTCCAGGGAGAACAGCACCAGTGGCTTACTATGACTCTATACTCGTAGGCAGCGGCATAGCCGGGCTTTATACCGCCCTGCGTGCCAAGCAGCACGGCAGCGTCCTTATCATCACCAAGGGCAATATCGACGACTGCAATACGAAGCATGCCCAGGGAGGCACTGCCGCCCCGATAGGCCAGAACGATTCTCCGGAGCTCCACTTCCAGGATACCATCGCCGCCGGTGATGGCCTCTGCGACGTGGAGGCGGTACGTATCCTGGCCAACGAAGCCCCGGACCGTATTGCCGACCTGGTTAATCTCGGTGTGCCTTTCGATACCGTCGACGGCAAGATTGCCCTCACCACGGAAGCCGCCCACAGTCGACCGCGCATTCTCCATGCCGGTGGAGACGCCACCGGTGAACACATCGAAGTCACTCTCAGCAAGCAGGTACACTCGTCGGGAATCAGAGTGCTGGAGAACTGCCTGGCCACGGAGCTCCTGGTGGAGAATGGAAAGGCACGCGGAGTAAGGACTCTCGATTGCCGCACCGGCTCGATTAACGAGTTTGAGTGCAGTTCGCTGATTCTGGCCACCGGAGGCGCCGGCCAGCTATTCAGGTTCAATACCAACTCGGACATTGCCACCGGCGACGGTATTGCCCTCGCCTTCGAAGCGGGTGCTGAAATCACGGACATGGAGTTCTTCCAGTTCCACCCCACCGCCCTGCGTATGCCTGGGGTTCCTCCCTTCCTGATATCGGAAGCAGTACGGGGAGAAGGGGGGATTCTGCGCAACGTGGAGGGCCGTCGTTTTATGCCGGACTACGCTGCGGAGGGTGAGCTGGCCCCCAGGGACGTGGTCGCCCGCAGCATACTCTACGAGATGGAGAAAACGGGTTCGGGCAACGTCTTCATCGATGTTACCCACCTGCCTACCCACGTTACTACCACACGCTTCCCCCGCATTTACCAGTTCTGTCTGGACCATGGCCTGGATATTACCAGGGACCTGGTGCCGGTGGCACCGGCGGCCCACTACATGATGGGCGGCGTCAAGGTCAACACCTGGGGGGAGACAAACATTGTCGGGCTATTCGCTACCGGGGAAGTCGCCTGTACCGGGGTGCACGGGGCCAACCGCCTGGCATCAAACTCAATGCTGGAGGTACTTGTCTTCAGCAAGAGAATCATCGAGAAGACGAAGCAGGGGGCCAACACAGGAGCATCAGCGCCAGGGCAACAGCAGGAGGTCCACCACCTCCAGAGCCAGCGGCAGGCAGACAAAATGGCCCTCTCCTCACCGAGCGTCCTCGATGTGCAGACGCTCCTCTGGGACAGGGTGGGCATCGTACGCGGCAGGGAGGGTCTCGATACAGCAGTGGATACCCTGGCCCGGTGGCAGGGCCTGCTTCCCCGGCCGACCGACCGCCCCTCCTACGAGCTGGCTAACCTGATACTGACGGGGCGCCTGATTACCGAGGCGGCTCTTATCCGCGAAGAAAGCCGCGGAGCGCACTTCCGCACCGATTTCCCCCGGCATTCAACGGACTGGCAGCACCACGTAGTATTTACACACGGGTAGTAGACCGTTCCGGGTACCCGGAGATATTGAGCTATGAAGAACCAACTACCGCCTGACGAGAGTATTTTCCCTATCATAGACCTTGCCCTGGCCGAAGACACCGGTCACGGCGACGTAACCAGTGAGGCGCTGATACCGCCAGCACTGGTAGGAAAAGCAACCGTACTGGCCAAAGCGGAGGGAGTGCTTGCCGGCATCGAAGTGGCCGGGAAGGTGTTCCTGAGAGTCGATCCCTCACTCGAAATGACCGTTCTCATCGGGGACGGGACCAGGATTATGCCCGGGGACACGATTGCCACTGTTTCCGGCGGGGTAAGCGGCATCCTGCGGGCGGAACGGGTGATGCTCAACTTCCTGCAGAGGCTCAGTGGTATTGCGTCACTGGCCGCCGAGTACGTGGCCAGGACAGAAGGCCTCGGGGCAAGGATAGTCGATACCCGCAAGACGACCCCCGGCCTCAGGATGCTGGAGAAGTACGCGGTCCGCATGGGGGGGGCACAGAACCACCGCCTGCACCTTGGTGACGGTATTCTCATCAAAGACACGCACCTCGCCGCCCTGCGTGCTCTGGGCATGGACCTGAAGAGCATTGTGGCCAGGGCCAGGGAAGAATCTCCCCCGGGTCTCCAGTTAGAGGTGGAGGTCACCTCGGTGGAAGAGGCCATTGAAGCAGCCGGGGCTGGGGCAGACATCGTCATGCTGGACAACATGAGTCCTGACGAGATGCGCCGCGCGGTGAGTCAATTGCCGGCAAGTGTCAGGACCGAGGCTTCGGGGGGTGTGGGCCTGGACAACGTACGGGAAATCGCCGAAACGGGTGTCGACATTATCTCGGTGGGGGCACTCACTCACTCGATGAAGGCGCTGGATATCAGTCTGGAGATTGACCCGGACAGCATCAAGCTTCACTGACGCTGGCCTGGCACTCAGTCCTGAACGGGCTTCCGGCTACTGACCAGGTAGTCCTCCGGCCCATCTTCTATCCGGATTTCGTTGAATCCGGCAGCAAACAGCATCTTGCGGACCTCGTCAGCATCCGGAATCAGGTCATGGCTCACCACCGGTTTTCCGGCATGTATCTCATTGATATGGGCCCTGCCTGCCGTGTGACAAATCAGTAGTCGTCCGCCGTCCTTGAGTACGCGGTGCACCTCGCGGAAAGCCCTCGGTTTGTCCTGGAAATGGGGGAAGCTGGAATAGCAGACTACAGCGTCAAACATCGCACCAGGACAGGGAACGGCCATGATATCACCACAGATATACTGGGCTTCTCCCCGGAATCCCTTTCTGCACGCCTGTTGCAGCATCAGGTCGGCAACATCCAGACCGACCATCCTGCCTTTTGCACCAATCTTTGCCAGCAGATAGGGAAGGAATACCCCCGTACCGGTACCAACATCGAGTAGCGTTGAGCCCGGCTCCAGGTCAAGCCGCTTCACCATTCGCTCCAGCTTGCCGGTGTCTTTCTCCGCGATGAGCTCGTCCCAGGTATCGGCTCGTTGATTAAAGTAGGCTCGAATTACCACTTTGCTCCTTTACAGCCAGTTTCTCTTCCCAGCGCTTGACTTTCCGTTTAGGAGAAAAAATGGCGGTGAGTATGAAGATGATGGAGGAGGTAATCACGATAGTCGCTCCGCTGGGTACATCAAGGAGGTAGGAGACCAGTAGCCCTATCCAGCCGGAAAGAACACCGAAGGCCGCCGAGAGGATAAACATGCGCTTCATGCTGTAGGTAAGCTGGTAAGCAGCGGCGGCCGGATTCAGAATCAGGCTGAAGATAAGCAGTCCGCCAATGGACCGCAGCGACGCTGTAACCGTAGCACCGGCCAGAAACAGAACACCGTACAGTATCAGGGTTGCCGGCAGGCCTACGGAAAGGGCAATTTTGCGATTGAAGACCGTAGCCTGGATTTCCTTGTAGAAAGTGAAAACCAGCG
>DAOUVG010000128.1 GCA_030667735.1 Dehalococcoidales bacterium | reverse complement strand
TGGTCGAAAGGGTTTTTCAGCACCCTGCTAGAGTAATCAGGGTATCTTTCTGCTACCTGCCGTACTTCAATCCAGCACCAGATGAGTGAAATTGTAATTTCCTCTGCCTGGGATAGTTATCTCTATCAATTCTTGCCCTTACTTTACCCTAATATTACCTTTCGGCTCGGCTGTAATCTCACCGATGAGAGTTGCTTCCTCTATACCCTCTGCGCGCATTCTCTGGAGCAGCATATCTGCCTCTTGCCCCGGCACAGAGATAAGCAGCCCACCTGAAGTCTGGGGGTCAAAGAGAATATCTGCCAGGTAATCGGGCACCTGTGGGTCTATTTCAACCATATTCATACGAAACTCCCGGTTACGGTGGAGTCCCCCGGGAACCAGGCCCATCTCGGCAAACTCTTTCGCCTCAGTGAAAAACGGCACCCTGTCAGAGTGAATCACCATGCCGACATCGGTTCCCTCAATCATCTCACAGGCATGACCCAGAAGGCCGAAACCGGTGACATCGGTGCAGGCGTGGACATCTACTTCCATCATCAGTTCCGATGCCTTCCTGTTAAGAGTAACCATGCACTCTATTACCCTTGAAACTGCTCCCTCGTCTGCCAGGCCACCCTTCAGGGCAGTATTGATTATTCCTGTACCCAGCGGTTTGGTCAGCAGGAGCTTGTCACCTGCCCTGGCTCCCGTATTGAGTATCACCTTTGCCGGGTGGATGATACCGGTGATGGAGAGCCCGTACTTCAGTTCCTGGTCTTCTACGCTATGCCCACCTACCAGGGTTACTCCGGCTTCCCGCATCTTGTCCAGCCCCCCGGCCAGGATTTCTTTCAATATAGCCATATCCATTGTCTGCACCGGAAAGCAAACAATGTTCATCGCGGTCAGCGGTCTTCCTCCCATGGCATAGACATCGCTCAGGGCATTAGCGGCGGTAACCTGACCGAAGATATAAGGGTCATCAACGACAGGCGTGAAGAAGTCAAGGGTCTGAACAATAGCCAGCTCCTCGCTCAGCTTATAGACGCCGGCATCCTCAGCCCTCTCCATACCCACAATCAGGTTTGGGTCAGAGATGAGCGGCAGACCGGATAGTGCTTTTGCCAGGTCTCCCGGACCTATCTTGCAAGCTCAGCCGGCTCCGTGAACGGTCTCGGTCAGGCGTAACCTACCCTCATCACCCATTCTACTTACCTCCATCTATTTCCCGGGCGGGCCGAGCAACAGTCGATACCCATCTGAGGTCTCTTCCACTTTGACGGAATATCCCTGGCTTTCCGCCAGCCGGGATACATTCTCTTTGGAGACCGCCGTCTCTACCAATACGGTCAGTACTTCTTTTGGATTTTCCTCCATGGCTTTCTTCGTCCTGACTACCGGGATAGGACAGGAAAAACCGCAAACATCAACTTCACTCATGAGTTAACTCCTGCCACATAGCGAACGCCGCTCCACTGGCATAGATACTCTTTAAACACGGCGGGAAGCTGGGCAACGACCTGCCCGACCCTGGTAGCCGGAGTTACCTCAGCGAACTGTCCCGCCATGCGGTTGGCCCTGGCAGCAATGATGGCTGCCAGGTGTGGCTCAAATCCAGCATAGGTAAAAGCCGCAACCAGTCCCGTAATGGTGTCACCAGTACCCCCGATGGCTTCTAATTCCGGTACATCGGGTTCGGTGATGGTAGCCACCACACCACCATCGTTAATTATATAGTCGATTGCCCCTTTGACCAGCAACAGTTTGGCGGCACTGTTATTCCGGTAGGCAACCTCAGCCAGTCTCGGTGCCTCGGTTATTTCAGTATCAAAAAGATGCCTGGCGATATAGGCGGGATGAGTAGCATCAGGGTCAGCGAGAAAAGCTGCTTCGGTAGCATCGGGGGTAAAGATGTCGAACTCTCCGGCCAGTCCGGCTGCTTTGGCGGAGTACATTGAGGCAGCATCAGCAATCATCATCGGCCTTCGGGCACACTTGTTGATGGCTTGACAGAGCCTCCTCGTCAGCGCCATATTCGGGAGCCAGTAGTGCAGTGCCAGTACCTCCGGGGAAAGTTCAGCTACCTTCTCAATAAGATATTCATAAATCTCCCGGCTGCCCTTACCCTCACCAATATCTCCGACCACAAGCGCCTGAGGTGCCTCCAACCCCAGATAATCAGTAGTTGCCAGTGCAGCACCAATCATGGCACCGGTACCCTGCGTGCAGGGAATGCGGCTTCCGTTAACAACCAGAAACTCCCCCTCCGCACTTACCTTGCCTGTGGTCAGGGGGTCTCTGCTTGGAATCGTCCCGACAATGAGCATCATGGTGCGTTACCTCCATTTTGAAGGGCAAGGCATTCCTCAAGGGCCCTGTCCGCATTCAAAGCACACAGGGTAAAACCGATATCTTTTGGCCTCGGGGCTTCCTCCAGCAGTTTATCAATTAGTTCCGTGTGGAGGTAGGGGATATCGGGGCAGCCGCCACCGGAGATATTGACGATGACCCCACTCTCTTTATTATAAGTGATTTTCATATTGCCCGCTTTTACCATCACCCAGCTACCAAAATCGGTTACCTTGACGATTTCCAGCAGTTCTGAGGTGCCTGCTTTAATCGGCAAGACACCAGCACAGGCAGCATCTTTCTCCTTGAGGAGGCGCTCAATGCCGGGCTGCTCCACCAGGTTAATCTCCACGGCCAGGTCACACCCTTTGCGCAGCTCCGGTGGCGGCGCTACCAGCTTAACCTCATACCCTGCCTTTTTGAGGACTTTCTCCGCCGCCATTGCCTGCGGCACTTCACTGAAAAGTACCAGCCCCCCACCTTCAAAGGGCGTCTTTTGATTTTTTTTGAGAAATGCCATATCCGCCTCCAGCAGCTACTTTACTCGTTCCATCATCAGGAAACCAACCGCCACACAGAAAACCAGTCCGATAATAACTGCCACCGGACCCCATGCGCCGGTACCATCCGGGCTTGAAGCTAGAAGGAAGTTGTGGGCAATGCCGGCACCGACTATGAATCCCAGGACCGTCATTCCGGCATCGGTATCACCCTCTCCGGTGAGTATCAGATTACGCAGAGGACAGCCACCAATCAACGTAGCTGCCAGGCCAAGTAAACCCATACCTAAAAAATTCCACAGGTGGTCAGTATGAGCTACCGGCTGGTCGGCAAAGCCCCAGTGATATATTCCACCGGCGCCGAAGTTGCCGGCAATATAGTTGGTAACCAGGGCACCGATGAAGAAAGCAGCTACGCCGCTGATGAGATAATAGTCTCTTACCAGGAAGACGTCACGCCAGGCACCAACGAAGCACATCCTGGTCCTCTGGGCAAGGAAACCAACTATCAGTCCGACGACAAGGGCAACGGCGAGTGGAGCAAACATTGCCCCGGGTCCCTTCTCGCTGTTGAATATGAAACCGGGCTGGAAAATGGCGAGAAGGAGCAGACCCACCATGAGTATCGGCATAATCCACCCGACCAAGGGCTTCATCCTGGTAGCGCGCCCCAGGTTGAAGCCTCTTTTCAGGAAGAATATGCCAGCTAATACACCAGCGATTATGCCCGCCAGGGCAACAATACCGTTAAGGTCACCCCCGGCAATACGTATCATCATACGGATTGGACACCCCAAAAATACCAGGGCACCGATCATGACAAAAGCGCCCAGGACGAAACGAATCATGGGTGAGGCCCCGCCTCTGGAGCGAAACTCGCGGAAGGCGTATGAGGTAATGAAGGCACCGAGCAGGAAACCGATGATTTCCGGTCTGATAAACTGCACCACCGAAGCCTGGTGCAGCCCGATTGCCCCGGCAATATCGCGCAGGAAACAGGCGGCACAGATACCCATATTCGGTGGATTGCCCCAGTTGGTCATCAGGGCTGCCAGCACCCCAAAAATGAGCCCGGCAACGATGATAAATGTCCTTTTCGTCCAGAATCGGGCCAAGTTTCTTTCCTTTCTCAATTGCTTCTTGATGATTTGGCCAGGATGGCATAAAATAGCCACAGTGGATTGTATCATAAGTAATATCTTAGTGCAAGATAAATATTATCTATAGAGGTAAACGTGAACCTGGATTATCTGAGGACCTATCTTGAGGTAATAAGGCTGGGGAATTTCTCGAGGGTGGCCAGGAAGCTATCTATCAGCCAGCCTGCGGTCTCCTTTCAAATCCAGAAGTTGGAACAAGACCTTGGTGTCCGCCTGATTGACCGAAGTAAAAAGGCAGTCACCATGACCGAGGCCGGCAAACGTCTGCTTCGCTTTGCCGAATCTGTAGAGGAGGAGCGAGACCGCCTGCGACACGATATTGACCAGTTGCGTGAGGAGGTGACTGGAAACCTGGTCGTTACTGCCAGCACTATTCCGGGTGAATTCCTGCTGCCATCCATTCTTAGTGAATTCAAGGCACTGCATCCGGCTATCAGAGCACAGGTGGTAGTCTCCGATTCCCTGACCGTCATCAGCGGAGTGCGAGATGGTAGCTACGATGTAGGGTTCTGCGGCATTGCACCGGAAGGTCAGGAACTGGAGTCGTTCAAGACAGCAGCAGACGAGATTGTACTCATTGTGTTTCCCGGGCACCCCTTCGCCGAGCGAAGAGAGGTGTCCCCGGCAGAGCTGGAAGGAGAGCCGCTCATCTTCCGTGAGGAGACTTCAGGCACACAGCAAAGCCTCCAAACTCTCTTATCTAAGGCTGGATTTGACCTTAGTAAGTGGGTGCCAAATCTGCTTCTAGGCACGACTCAGTCTGTGGTCTCCGCGGTAGAGGCAAGGGCAGGGATTGCATTTGTGTCGAATCTGGCAATCAAAAAGAGTCTGGCTCTTGACCTGGTTAAGGTAGTCAAAGTTGAAGGGCTGACACTCAAGCGAGATTTTTTCTGCATCTATCGCAAAGAAAGGATAGTTTCCCGACTGCTTGAGGAGTTTATTGCGTTTGTCGGGGGGAGGTTGCCACAACCCTGAGATGCTTGGTGCAGATTTAGACTAGCGCACCCAAGGTGTGGCTTCACATACTACACGCCTCACCAGGCAAGGAATACATCCGGAACACTTTTAGTGTGGCATTTGATAGGGCATAAGGGAATGGTGTTTTCGGTGTTACTCAATCTTGGTTGGTGCCCCACCTCTGCAAAGTCTTCTTAGAACGGCACCTAGATGGTAATTACCCCTCCTAGACAAGAAACAGCGTGCTATGCCGAGAAGAGCGTCGTGTAGGGAAAGAGTGT
>DAOUVG010000155.1 GCA_030667735.1 Dehalococcoidales bacterium | reverse complement strand
CCGTTCCAAAGGGGTTACACCCCCTTAGACCCCCGTTCCAAAGGGGTTACACCCCTCTGTGCTCCGCTTTTTCATCATCCTGCTAATTCGTTAGTCCAGATTTAAAAAGCTCGCTTTGCTGGTGCTGACATGGGATTCACTGATTTTCATGTCATTGTGGGCGTGCCTGCTGGCTTGCGGCTCCTCGCAATGACGGGTGGGGATTCTGGTCAGATAATTCACGGATCAGGGCTGGTTCGGTGCACCGGTGATACTCCAGTACAGTCGAAGCTGATTGCAGCCGGAGAGGGCCTGTGCGGTTGTATATGACTTCAAACTCTGCTGAGTTACCCTTCTGTTTGAACCAGAATATCTCTCTCATACGCGTAAATACTCGCTCAGACTCATTCTGGCTAGCTCAGTTAATATACGGCCGTTATCACGACTTCTCACATAGGACGGGTATTAAAACTACCGACCTGAGTCGCCGTAAACGGTTGTCAACACTGTGGCTACTATGCAGAACCCCGTCTGAACCGTTTTGACAGTACAACACAATGCTGGTATAGTCTAACAGACCTTAAACAAAAAAAGCGGGCACAGGTCCCGCCCGGCGGCGACAACATGGTTACGGAAGATAAGGTCTAGTTAATTGGTATGGAGAGTAAAAACTGAATAGACTGAGCGCAATCCCTCTTATGTCTCAGTTCGCTTAAACTGCCGCCTATTCACAATCTCCGTGACCGGGAACCATCGTTCACCATCCTACCCAGCATCCGCTTTTCATTTCTGTTGATTAAGTCCAGTGGAGGGTTAATGTCTGCCAATAATACTATCATCTCATGCAGTAACCTGTGGAAGATATTCGGGCCGAATGCAGATACTGTGATTGATGAGATATCCAACAACGGTATCACCAAGCAGGAACTGCTGGAGCAGGCCGGGCACGTGATAGCCGTCAAGGATGTGTCCTTTGACGTGCACGATAGCGAGATATTCGTGGTCATGGGTCTCTCCGGAAGCGGAAAGTCGACCCTTATCCGCTGCATGAACCGGCTGATAGACCCCACCAGAGGCAGTATCTACATCGATGGTGTTGACATAGCCGAGATGAACAAGGACGAGCTCAGGGAGATACGGCGAACCAAGATGAACATGGTCTTTCAGTACTTCGGGCTGCTGCCGCACCGCTCGGTACACGATAATGTTGGTTTCGGTCTGGAGATACGGGGCGAACACGGACACACCAAGGAGGAGAAGGTTACTGCGGCATTGGAGCAGGTGGGGCTCAAGGGATGGGAGAAGAGCCCCATCCATGAGCTAAGCGGCGGCATGCAGCAGCGCGTGGGACTGGCACGTGCCCTTGCCGGGGGCGCCAGCATACTCCTCATGGACGAGCCTTTCAGCGCCCTTGACCCTCTGATTCGGCGCCAGATGCAGGACGAGTTCATCAACCTCCGCTCCGAGGTCCAACAGACGGTGGTCTTTATAACCCATGACCTTATGGAAGCGCTCCGGCTGGGTGACCGGATTGCTATTATGAAAGACGGCGAAATAGTCCAGATTGGCACCCCACAGCAGATAGTGGGCAGCCCTGCTGACGAGTACGTGAGCGAGTTTGTCAGGGACGTTCCCCGCGGACAGGTAATCGCAGTGAGAAGCGTCATGGAAAGACCTGCGGTAATGATTACCATAGAAAAGAATCTTGAAGAAACCCTGGCTGCACTACAGGAGCAGGATACTACTGCCGGTTTCATTGTCGATGGATTCCGCAAGTATATCGGTACAGTTACTACATCTGACGTGGAGGCTGCCATCGAAAGCGGTGCCACGCAGGTCAGCGAGCTAGTCAATCTCGACTCTCCGAGCTGTCCGCCAACTACCACACTCGACGAATGCCTGCAACTGGTAGCGGAGCATGACACCCCGCTGGCAGTGGTCAGCACCAGGGGTAATCTAATCGGCATCGCTACCAAAACTGCCCTCATCCAATCCATGAAAACGGATGCAGGGAACGGGAACGGTAACGGGCACTGACCATGCCAATAGCCCAGGCTTAACTTTACTGCGTGGGGTGAACTCATGCCTGTTTACGAGGAAGGAAAAGACAGACCAGTGCAAGAAGAAAAAGCGAAAGATGTCTCTACGGATGCGCCGGTAACTGCCCGTACGTTCTGGCAGAGGCTGACCGGCAATGGTAACGGATTCAAGCTATCGACGCCGATGAAGATAGTGTTATACCTGGGAGGATTCGCGGTCCTGATGCTGGTGGTTATCGTCCTATACCAGGTTGTTCCCGCCGGGCAGGACCCCGGCGCAGTGATTGACTACCCTAAAGACTGGACTTACGGATGGGACGTAATCAAATTCATCGACGGCGTCGTGGACTGGATAATCATCGAGGGAGACGCCTTCTTCTCTGCAATCAACCTGATAGTGCTGCGCGGAGTACTGCTGCCCCTGGAGGACTTCTTTATGTGGCTCCCCTGGTGGTCCGTCATTGTGATAACGGGAGTCCTTGCCTGGCGTACGTCCGGCGCCAGGATTGGCGTAATGGCTGTTATATTCCTGGCGATAATGACCATTATGGGGATGCTTGACCGGGGTTCCGAGACCCTGGCCATTACGCTCACCTCAACCGTTATCTGCATCGTCTTCGGACTACCCCTGGGAATTATTGCCGCCAGGAGCGACCGCTTTGATGGGTTGCTGCGACCCATCCTTGACATGATGCAGACCATGCCAAGCTTCGTCTATCTCATTCCGGCCCTGATGCTCTTCGGCCTGGGGAGTGTACCGGCGGTAATGGCCACCTGTATCTACGCCATACCGCCAGTTATCCGCCTCACCAACCTGGGGATACGGCAGGTCGATGCCCAGGTAGTGGAGGCCGCCCGGTCATTTGGCACCACGTCTTCCCAATTGCTCACCAAGGTGCAGGTGCCCATGGCATTGCCCACAATCCTGGCAGGACTCAACCAGACCATCATGATGGCCCTGGCCATGGTGGTACTTGCCTCCATGATTGGCGCCGGGGGACTGGGAGCGGAAATCCTCCTGGGTATCGCTCGATTAGAGGTCGGTCGGGGAGTGCTGGCCGGAATCAGTATCGTCTTCATGGCCATCATACTGGACAGAATCACCCAGGGCTTCGCCTCCAGGCCGCAGACCAGGCGCGCTACGTAGAATCATGCTGCGTGGGGCATGTAAAACGGCCACGGAAGGAGGTGGTAACACAGGATTGAAATGCACTGCTCTTTACCGGCCGACATGCCAATGTATAAGCAAGACAGGAATACAGGAAGGAGAGGAATAGCATGAAATTAATAAATACCCGACGCACCAAGTGGCTGCTGCTGCTGGTAGCGCTGACAATGATAGTCACAATGTTTGCCGGCTGCGGGGGAGAGGAAGAGAAACCCACACTTACACTCTTCGACGGTTCGTGGGGTTCTCTCTGGCTCTCCAATGCCATAGCCAAGATTATCATCGAGGAAGGCTACGGCTACCCGTGCGAAGAAGTCATGGTTTCTGCAGATGTGATGAATGCAACACACCCCAAGGGCGACCTTCTCATAAACATGGAGCAGTGGCCCCAGAACAACCCCGAGTGGTACCAGGGCAATCTCGCTGACGGGACCCTGGTGGAACTTGGTGTAGTACTGGAGGGTGGCCCCCAGTTCTGGTGCATACCACAGTGGGTCCATGAGGATTACGGTATCGACACCGTGGAAGACATGAAGGACAACTGGGAGCTCTTCCCTGACCCCGAGGATTCCTCCAAGGGGATGTTCATCAACTGTAAGCCCGGCTGGAACTGCGAGAGAATTAACAATTTCAAGTTCGAGGCCTACGGACTGAACGAGTACTTCAACATCATAAGCCCGGGTACTGCCGGTGCGCATGCCGCCGCCATGGCCGGCCCGCAGAAGAAAGGCGACCCGGTCTTCGGCTACTACTGGGCACCCACCGACCTGATGGGTATGTTCGACTGGTACATCCTCGAGGAGCCGGCGTACGATGCCGACATCTGGGCCAAGATTGCCGCCAAGATGGAAAACCCTGACCTCGCGCCACTGACCGAGGCGTGCGCCTACGAGAGCGTGCCGCTGACCATCACGGTGCACAAAGATATGCTGGATATGGCCCCCGACGTGGTAACCATGCTGAGGAACTTCACCGTGGGCCTGGACCGCTGTAACAAGTCCCTGGCCTTTCAGATGGAGAACGAGATAGACGAGTGGGAAACAGTGGCAGTCTGGTGGATGAGGGAGTATGACAGTCACTGGAAGAGCTGGGTCCCCACGAGTGCCTACACCGAGATAAAGGCATTCCTGGACGACTTCGGCCCGGTACCCTAGCCAAGCGTACCTCACTGGGACACTGAGAGAGTGTAGCCAGTGACATCAAGTGCCGAACGAAAGCCCCCTGCCGGAGAGTTCCGCGCAGGGGGCTTTTTTTGTTATCTCAATCCGACAGGATGCGGGGCTTTATTCTACGTAACTTAATACGCCGACCATAAGGTCGAGGGATAAAGTTCTCCCTGCATCTTTGTCTTAGCAGGGTGATGAAAAACCCTTTCGACCCAACCCCGTGCGAGCCCCTCTCAGAAGAGGGGGCGCCCCTAAGAAGGGGCGTCGCCGGACAGAGGGAAACGTCAAGGGGGGCACCCCCTTGCACCCACGTTCCATAGGGGTTACACCCCTCTGGACACCCCAAAACGGTGTGGGGGTTAGTCTTGTAGGTAAGGGTTTGTTTGCACCTTAAAGGCTGGTGT
>DAOUVG010000308.1 GCA_030667735.1 Dehalococcoidales bacterium | reverse complement strand
TGCCTCATAAATAGTGTTACCCAAGAGGAGGGCGAGATGACCCGAGGCAGCATACTGGACTATGTTGAAGCGATACGGGGGCGGTACCTCAATGTCTCCGGGAAGGATATATGCTCAGAGGATAACCCCCTGCTCTTTCAACCCGGCAATATCTTCCCAACCGTATGCCAGTTCCAGAAGAATCTCCTCGGTATGCTGGCCCACTTCGGGGGCCGGTGCTCTCACCGAAGCAGGATTCTGGCAGAACCTGACCGGAGTTGCCACTGTCTTCGCCTCCATGGCAGGAAGGCACAGGCTCGGAAAGAAATCGTTGGCTATTGCTTGAGGGTCGGTGGTAACCTCGGTAGGGGAGGCAACTCGCCCGTAAATACAGTTGTGCTTTCTGAAAATCCTCCCCCACTGCTTCATTGTTTTTGTGATAAGAATCTCATCGATAATGCCAATCAACTCCTCACAGTGTTCGGCGCGTGCTTCCATACTGTTGAATCGGGCATCATCTTCCAGGTCCTCTCTCCCAATGGCCTGACAGAAATCGGGCCAGGAAGGGTCAGGCTGCAGCATTGCCAGCCAGAACCACCTGTCGTCTTTGGTCCGGTAGCTGTTCCACAGCGGATTGTATGCAATGGTACGGTCATGCTTGGATGGCGGCATACCCACCAGAGTGGGTTGTATATCTTCGGCAAGAGTCCATACGCCGGTATGATACAGAGAGAACTCCAGTTTCTGCCCTTTGCCCGTCTTCTCCCGGTGGAACAGGGCAGCCATGATACCGGCTACAATGTGTGCTCCAACCACCCTGTCCATCATTCCTCCACGTTGCGGAGGCGGAGTGCTGCCCGGTTCGCCCAGCATATACATTGCTCCCGAACGAGCCCACGCCGCCGCATAATCAAAGCCTCGTTCATTTCTATCCGGTCCGACTGTCCCGTAGCCGGTTAGAATACCGTAGATTAACCTGGGATTAAGCCGGCTCAGGGTTGCGTAGTCCATTTTGAGCTTCTTGAGGGTACTGGCCTCGTAGTTGGACATGAAAACATCGGCTTTCCGCACGAGTTTGTGAAGGATTTCTCTACCTGGCTCCGTCTTGAGGTCCACTGCCAGGCCCTTCTTATTCCTGTTCAGTAGCTGGACGTACCAGTTGAACTCGCCGCCCGCCATCTCTATTAGTCTACCTACCAACCCTCGTGCCAGTTCCCCGGTGAGCGGCTCTATTTTAAGGACATCAGCACCCCAATCGGCCATTGTAGCGCCAGCCGCAGGCACAGCCACAACATGCCCCATATCCAGTACCCGGAGACCCTCAAGTACTCCCGCCATATCTTTACCCCCTTGTTGAATCAGTATTCGCTGCAGGGTTGACCTGTCTTCAGTCATTATAGCACCTGCCAGGCTGGAGTTCCCTTTCCAGCAGCCTGCTAGAACAAAGACGCAATGAAGAATCCGGCCATGGTCAGGACAACGACTATCTTAATTAAGGACCCTGCCAGGAAGCCTGACAAGGTACCGAGTGCCGACTTGAATGCCTGTTCGGGCTGTTTACTGGCTACTAATTCTCCCAGGAGCGCACCGATAAAGGGGCCTAGAATGATTCCCCAGAAGCTAAACACAATAATCCCTGCCATGAGACCAATAAAGGAACCCAGAATACCGAGTTTACTCGCCTTGTATTTACTGGCCCCCAGCATCGGAGCGACAATATCCAGGACCAGTGTCAATACCATTAATATAGAGAAGACCACAGTTGTTGTGATGGAAATCCTGTCAAAGCCAGTGCCGATTGCATAGATGAATAACCCCAGCCATGCCAGAGGAACCCCGGGTAGAACGGGCAAAATAATGCCGGCCAGACCGGCTATCAGCAGCACGGAACATAGAATAGCTAACAGTACGGTTACCATATTCTCACTGTGGAATGCTGTGGACTCGAAATCAGCGTGCTCCCGGCTTGTGCCACTCTGGGATTAATGCGTGGTTCTTATCATAGCCAGATGATGGTGACTTTGCAATGCGCTGTACTCGTACGGTGCTTTGGAGAAGCTTAATTTCCATAGCGATAGTCATTATCGGGCGTACGCATATCCACCCAGTCCGCACCCGCTGCCGGTAGGCATTTTTAACCGGCTCAAGGCAGTCGGGCATAGGTACAAGACGAAGAGAATGCGTTGACAAAATAGGCTTTTAGCTGGCTGGGGAATACGTATCCCATCGGAAGCAGGTTTCACACTGCCGGTGTTAACCTGTAGGTGAGGATAAGAGAAAGGAAAAGGAGGTAACATCATGGAAGGACTAACAATACTGGCTCTGGTAGTGACAATCCCGATAATCCTCTTCCCGGCAGCTTTCGTCTGGTATCTGACTATCGGTGGTCTTGTTCACGCCGCCCGTGAAGCAAGAGTCGTCCGGGAGAAACAGGCAGCGACAGTTACAGGAGTGTAGAGCAGCCAGGATAAAAGACAGGAGGTAGATTGAAGTCAGGAACAGATGAAACCCGCTCTCGAGACAAAAAGTAAGACTGGAGATTCCTGAAGGAGGATTTCCAGCCTTATTGTTTTCCGGATATTTACCTGT
>DAOUVG010000081.1 GCA_030667735.1 Dehalococcoidales bacterium | reverse complement strand
GTGTAGCGCGGCGTGACCTGGGAGCTGCCGGCGCCTACCACCCTGGCTTCGGTGGCGTTCGGCCCGATGACTGCTACCGACGTGAGCTTGTCTCGCTGCAACGGCAGCAGTTCCCCGTCGTTCTTCAGGAGGACGATTGCTTCGCGGGCGACCTCACGGGTCAATGCCCGGTGCTCCGGGGTGTCGGCGGCCTCGGGAGACGGTGTTCTGGTCTCCTCGAAAGCCCCGGACCTGACGACGACCCGGAGGACACGCCGCACCATTCCATCGACCGTCTCCTGGCTGACTGTGCCTTGCCTCACGGCCTCCACCAGCGCTTCGCCGAAGAATCGTGCCGGGCCGGGCATTTCCATATCGAGGCCGGAGTTCGCCGCCGGTACCAGATTGTAGACGCCCCCCCAGTCGGACACCACGAACCCATCGAACCCCCATTCGTCTTTGAGGACCTCGGTAAGCAGCCACCTGTTCTCCGAAGCAGAGACTCCGTTGATACGGTTGTAGGAACTCATCACCGTCCAGGGCTGTGCTTCCCGGACGGCCATCTCAAAGGCGGGGAAGTATATCTCCCGGATTACCCTCTCTGATACCTCGGAACTGATAGTGAACCTCTCGAACTCCGAGTTGTTCAGGGCGAAGTGCTTGATGGAGGTGCCGATGTTCCGACTCTGGACGCCGCTTATGTGGGCTACCGCCATTCGCGCTGCCAGATAGGGGTCTTCGGAGAAGCTCTCGAAGTTACGCCCGCCCAGCGGAGAGCGGTGGATATTGACGCAGGGGCCGAGGATTATGTGGCACCCCATCGCTATGGTCTCCTCGGCAAGGGCAATACCAACCCTCTCAATCAGCTCCGTATTCCAGGTGGCTCCCATGGCGGAGCCGGTGGGGTAGCAGGTGGCCGGTATTATATAGCCAGGCTCATCGTCGGACTCCGTCCGTGTACCGTAGGGCCCGTCGGTCATCTTGAGGGCGGGAATCCCCAGACGCTCTATGCTCCGCGTGTGCCAGGCATCGGTACCCGCCAGCATGGAGACCTTCTCCTCGAGTGTCATCCTGCCCAGCAGGGCTTCAACACGGTCTTCCACGGCGACCTCCTGTTCGTGGCTGTTGAGTCGTATCTGATTATAGAAGCTGGACGAAAGGAAAGCAAAGGCTAGCTTAACATCTGCCGGGCCAGGCGCTATAATCACTGTGAGAGTACCGGGGGTGCCAATGAGATTGAATCGCAAAGACAACAGGTTGTCACTGGATAGTCCGGACGGTTCCGCGTCGACTGGTATGGCGATACCGTGTTTCCGATGCGGACTGTGCTGCACCCGGTACCAGCCGCCGTTGACTACTGCCGAAGCGGAGACTATCGCCCTGGCCCTGGGGATGACTCTGGACGCATTCCTGGACAGGTATATTGACGACGCCTGGTTTGAGCCGGGTCGTTTTCTCCTTGATACGGATACGGACGCCTGTGTCTTCCTTAATCCGGCCACAGACGATAGTAAGGCGGCATCCTGCAAGATTCACCCGCTGAGACCGCTGGCCTGCCGGGACTGGCAAGCCAGCCTGCACAAGAAGGAGTGCCTGGATGGTCTGCAACTCTACTGGGGACTGACTGCTACCCCTTCGGGGAAGCTGGTGGGTTCCAAAGAGGACCTGCGGAGGTTCCGGGCATTCATGCAGTCGCAAGGCCACCAGAAGTAAAAGGACGCCCGGGGGCGGATACCGGGTACTGTAAGATGTTCTTCTACCCGCCATCGTGAAGCCTTGACACCCGCCAGGCAGGGCCTTAACATAGCACAATACCATACTAACGCCACTTCAGACACCTGTGTTATGTGATTTAGGAGAAGGAGGGGATTCTGCCATGGAGTACAAGCATATTATCTACCAGCCCGGGAAGGTAACCCGCATAATACTCAACCGGCCGCGCTACTACAATGCCCAGAGCCGGCTGATGCGTGATGAGATGGACGATGCCTTTGTCCGGGCGGCCGAGGATGACCAGGTGGGCGCTATCGTTCTCTCCGGAGAAGGGAAGCATTTCTCTGCCGGGCATGACCTGGGCACGCCCGAGGAACTGGAGGAGCGTGATAAACTGGGCTTCCCAACAACGACACTGGAACGGTACAAGCGGACACGTGCCATTTGTCTGGAAAACAGCCTGCGGTGGCGGAACGTACCCAAGCCGACAATCGCCATGGTGCACGGCTACTGCATCTTCGGAGGGTGGATTTTCGCTGCGGCCATGGATGTCCTGTTTGCGTCCGAAGATACCCAGTTTCTGCCCTCGCACGTGCAGTACTTCTCCATGCCGTGGGACATCGGGCCGCGCAAGACGAAGGAAATCCTGTTCGAGCACCGCTTCATGACGGCCTGGGAGGCCTACCAGCACGGCTTTGTCAACCGGGTCTTTCCACGGGAGCGACTTGAGGAGGAGACGCTGGCCTACGCCGGACGGGTCGCCGATAACTATATCAGGGACCCGGCACGTCTGCGCACTGTCAAGTTCAGCGTGAACCACATGCAGGATACCATGGGCTATACCGCGGAGGTTGAGGTGGCCTACCAGAACTACTTTATCGCTACCGAGTTGCGGGATGAGGAACGCCCCCTCGACGACAAGGGCGGGATTGCGCAAGCGAGCCTGGCGCACAAGAACCTGGAGGCAAGTCAGTCGTGGCTGGAGTCGACACCGCAGCAAACGCGGCATTGACAGCCCCGCGCCAGCCAGGTACCATGAAGTGGCAGGCCCCATGGTATGGGGCCGAGTACGGAGAGGGCAGGCCGCCCTCGGAAGGGGGTTCTGTATGGACGATAAAAACGCTGGGGGAGGCATGTACTAGCCTCCTGCTAGCGGCCTCTCTGGGTCCGGCGGTGCTGGACACAGACTTCGAGGCCGATATCATTGACCCGATACCGGGAGCCGTGGGTCGGCTTCTCTAGCGGCCAGACCACCGGACAGGACTAGAGAACGGAGAGGGTGAGTATCTCACCCTCTCCGTTTGTTTTTGATACTTGATTGCTGCTTCCTGCGTCGATGGGCTTACTTTGCCTTAACCTTCAGGGTCTACATTTATGGTGGAAGCTAGTACTTAGTTGCAGAAATGCCAGGTAGGATGTTCCGCGAGGTGAGACCCTTCGTTACACTCAGGGTGACACGCTATCGGCATGTCATTCTGAGTCGGGGCTCCGAGCGGAGCGAGGAGACACAGAATCTGAATGTTGCGCGGATTTGTGGCACCATGTACTACAGTAGTAGAATTAGTGGGAACTAACCAGGGAAGGAGCCAGGATGACAAGTAGCGATGAATTCGAGAAGATTACTACCTGGAAGATGGGCATGCCGTGGGAGGCTGCCATCGAGGAGATGCGCCTGAGAAGGGAAGCGGTGAAGCAGTTGGGTGGTAAGGAACGTATCGCCCGGCACCATGACCAGGGCAAACTGACCATTCGCGAACGCATAGACAAACTGGTGGACAAAGACACCTTCTTTGAAGTTGGCTCATTAATGGGCAGGGGTATATACGACGAGAACGGCGATATAATTGCCTTCCTGCCCGGCGCTTTTGTAGAGGGACTGGCTGAGATAGACGGTCGTCAGGTAACTGTCGGTGGTGAGGATTTTACCATCAGTGGCGGTAGTCCCGCCGGTATGCATAAGGATGCCCGGTTCTTCATGCAGCCTATGTCACTGCAATACGGAATACCGCTCGTGCAGCTTTGTGACGGAGCCGGAGCTAGCGCAGCCAACTATGAAGGGAGCGGCCAGAAATGAGGCGGAGGTCAGGGAGGAGGTGGCCGAATGTCGCTCCCTCCGGGTACACAGTGGTGGTGGGATGTTCAATTACTGCAAAAAGTGCCGGTGGTATCGGCAGTTGTGGGCTCATGCGCCGGGCACGTAGCCGCCCGTGCCGTATTGTCTCACTTTTCCATAATGGTCAAGGGGACCGGACAGATATTCCCTGCCGGCCCCCCGGTTGTATCCCGGGCCCTCAGTGAGAATATCCCGAAAGACGACCTTGGTGGCACCAGGAGGCATACCCGCGAAACAGGCGTAATCGATAACGAAGCCGAGGATGAAGAGGACGCCTTCCGACAGATACGGGAGTTCCTGAGTTACGTGCCTGACAATGTCTACGAGGTGGCCGCTCGTAAAGATATGGGAGACGACCCAAATCGACGTGAGGAAGAGCTTCTGAATATCGTGCCTATCGACCGTAAAAGACCATACGATATGTACAAGGTGATCCGCCTTCTCGTCGACAAAGGTGAATTCTTCGAGATGCGCAAATACTACGGTGCCGCGGTGATAACAGCCTTTGCCCGCATGGATGGTTATGTTGTCGGGGTGCTGGCGAGCAACCCGATGGTACATGCCGGCGCTATGATCGGAAAGGCTGCACAAAAAATGGCCCGTTTCATTGACCTGTGTAACTGTTTCAGCATTCCGTTGCTACTCCTCGGCGATGTACCGGGTTTTATGATTGGGTCTGAAGCAGAGAAGGAGGCTACCATGCGCTACGGGATGGTAGCCGTTATGGCAGCACAGGAGGCAAGCGTTCCCAAAGTGCATATTGCCCTGAGAAAGTCCTATGGGATGGGTGGAGACGCATTCTCCAGTGCCGGTGGTGGTGGTATGATGACGCTTAACCTGCGATTAGGCTGGCCCAGCGGTGAATGGGGCCCAATCCCGATAGAGGGCGGCGTGGCTGCGGCCTATCGAAGAGTCATCGAATCAGCCCCGGACCCTGAAGCAAAGCGTAAGGAACTGGAGGAGAAACTGGTCGGCTTTCGCTCTCCATTCCGGGCGGCTGAGGCGGGAGACGTTATCGATATCATCGACCCCCGTGATACCAGGCCGATCACATGTAGATTCATCAGGGCTGCCCAGCCCGCCTTGAAGAGAAACGTCGGTCCGAAACGGAGCGTCAGACCTTAGCTGACCGTACCAAGGGAGGAACCGGCTTCTCGCCGGACAGCAAGCACATATACCCTGGCGTGACTGTGCACCGGGTGTGGGTGCGAGAGGAAGACAGGCCGCCCTAGCCACCTATCTGCCGCATCTGGCGTTTCGCGGGGACGACCTCTTCTGCAAGGTGGTGCTGCTCCTGCTTCAGGGTAGCCGCTTTCAGTATCAGTTGCTCCAGCTCCTCGATGGTGGCACCGCGGCGCAGTGGGCCCTTGAGGTCGATTTCATCATCATCCAGGAGGCACGGACGCAGGCCGCCGTCAGCAGTGAGGCGGAAGCGGTTACACTCGGCGCAGAAGCACTCAGTCACCGCACCGATAAAACCGAGCGTCCCGGTGGCTTCAGGTAGCTGGTAATACCTGGCGGGGCCGTTACCCGAGCTCGGGAGACAGGGGATGAGCTCGCCGAGTGACTGCTCGATAGTCCGTATTATCTCACTTGCAGCAACTACTCCGTTGTCCATAGCCGTGGAACTGACGAACGGCATGCACTCGATGAACCGCACGTGCCAGCCGTCAGCCACTGTCTTTCCGGCGAAGTCCAGTACCTCGTCGTCGTTCACACCGCGGAGTACCACCATGTTCAGTTTGACCGGATTCAGACCGATCTCTCTGGCGACCTCGATACCGTTGAGCACGTCCCGGAGCTTGTCGCCCCTGGTGATTTTCTGAAACCTGTCTGCCTTCAGAGTATCCAGGCTGACATTGACCCTCTTCAGACCGGCCGCTTTCAGCTCGGCGGCATGGTGGGCAAGGAGCGTGCCGTTGGTGGTCATCGAGACCTCATCGACGCCCTCAACCCGCACAAGCATCTCGACGAGCCGGCCCAGGTGCAACCGCATCAGGGGCTCGCCTCCGGTAAGGCGCACTTTCTTCACACCGAGGTGAGCGGCCGCCTGGACAACCCGAAGGATTTCCTCGTAGCGAAGAATGTCATCGTGCGGAAGGTATGGTGCTGACCTGCCTGAGCAATAGATGCAGTTGAGGTCACAGCGGTCTGTGACCGAGATGCGCATATAATTGATACGTCGATGGTAAGAGTCAACGAGTCCCATCATGTTGTCCCCCTATTCTAGCGAAGAGCCGGCGGTCGGGCCGCCCTCCAATCCCGTACTTTCTCGCCTGATAATGTGTAGCGCCGTTGCCTTGAAGGTGGCGTAGACACTCTTACCCTTTTCCAGGGCCATCTCCTCGGCCGACCTCCTGGTTACCAGGGCTGCCAGTGGAAAGCCGCAGTCCACCTCAATACGGGCAGTTGGTCCCGTGGCGACCACGCGTGTGATTCGCCCGGTGAACGAGTTGCGGGCACTGCTGGAGAGCCGCGAGAGTGCCAGTGTGACCTCCTCGGCCCGGATACATGCGAAGACCTCCTCCCCGACGGGAAGGTCTGACAGCGCCTCCACCGGATTGCCTCCGACGTCTACAGTGACGATCCTGTCCTCGTTGGCAGTTATTACACCGTCGAGGATATTCTCCACGCCCACGAAATCGGCTATCTTCCGGGAGCGTGGTGCATTGAATACCTCTCGCCAGTCACCGGTCTGGAGGATTTCGCCATCGAGCAGCATACCCGCCCTGTCCGCCAGCCGCTGGCCCTGGGACAGGTCGTGGGTAGCCATTACTATTGTGGTATCGTGGCGCTCGATGATACCGGCAATCAGGTCCTCGATTCTCGCCATCGAGACGGGGTCGAGGTTAGCCGTCGGTTCGTCGAGCAGCAGTACTTCCGGTCCGGTAGCGATTGCCCTGGCAATGGCCACCATCTGCACTTCCCCGCCGGATAGTGTCCGGGCGTTCCGTTTTCTGTCGGCGGTAAGCCCCACCATCTCCAGGGCGCGGTCGACCCGGATGCGGATGTCGCTCCGGGATATTCCTCTCCATCTCAGGCCATAGGTGATATTTTCAAAGACGGTGGTGTTGAATACCACCGGTTTCTGGAGCACGAAAGCCATCCGCCGCCGCGCTTCCAGGCGGAGTCCGGCCGATTCGGTAACGTCGGTACCGTCGAAGTAGATATGCCCG
>DAOUVG010000113.1 GCA_030667735.1 Dehalococcoidales bacterium | reverse complement strand
TGGCGACCCCGGGGGGATTCGAACCCCCGATCTCCACCGTGACAGGGTGGCATGTTAGACCGCTACACTACGGGGCCATTCAAGTGCGGAAGTATATATTAAAAGTACAAAATAGAATTCTACCTAGCAAAAGTGTATCAGGACGGTATATTGCTGTCAACCCAAAACCACCGAATCCCGACACTTGTATTCTCACCGTCCCGTATAGTATAGTATAATGTTGTCCGTAATCAAGACTGATGGTGTAGATAGTGGTCACTGAGAATGCCCAGAATATAGAAGAAGAGCAACTATGCGATTACGAGCTGGTTGTTATTATCAGCCCGGCGGTAGAGGAAGAGGGCTTTGAAGCCGCGATAGAGAGTGTTAACAGGTTTGTCACCGGCAGGGGAGGTGTGGTTTCGGACGTCGAGCGCTGGGGCAAGCGCAGGTTAGCTTACCCGATAAAGCACTACGGGGAAGGCAGCTACGTACTGACCCGATTCCGGATGAAACCGGAAGATAACCGGGAACTGGAGTCAAACCTGAGGATTTCCGAGGATGTTATCCGTCATCTGCTGATTAAGCTAAGTTGAGATGAAGTGGATGCCTGCCTTCCGGGATACCGGGGAAGGCAGAAGGAGTTCGGGACAATGGTAAGCGTAAACAGGATGACAGTCGTTGGTAACCTCGGTAATGACCCGGAAATGCGCTTCACTCCCAATGGAAGGCCGGTAACATCGTTCAGTGTTGCTACCAACTGGCGGTACACCACCTCGGATGGCGAGCGCAAAGAGGAAACCGAGTGGTTCAACGTAGTCTGCTGGAGCAAGCTGGCCGAGCAGTGCAACCAGTTCCTGACCAAAGGCCGGCTGGTCTACATTGAGGGCAGGCTACGGCTGCGCACCTGGGAAGGACAGGACGGACAGACACGGTCTCGCAATGAAATCGTAGCAGACAGAGTCAAGTTCCTTGACAGGCAAGGACAGGGGCCCGCTTCTGATACAAAAGTAGGCGGGAGTGATACAGGCGAGTTTTCGCCGAAGGTTGACGGGAGTGATACAGGTGAGTTTTCGCCAGAAGATATTCCTTTTTAATGGAGTTTGTGACTAGTGCCCAGACCAACAAGTACCAGTAGTAGTAGAAGAGAAAGTCCCAGCGGAGGAAGAGGTTCCAGATGGGGTAGAGGTAGATACGCACCAAGGCGTAAGGTGTGCTTCTTCTGCGTCAACAAGAATGAGGCTATTGATTACAAGAGGCCGGATAAGCTGCGCAACTACATTTCCGACAGAGGGAAGATAGAGCCACGGCGCCGTACGGGAACCTGCGCCAAACATCAGCGACCTCTAACGTTAGCAATCAAGAGGGCGCGGTACCTTGCTCTGTTGCCGTACACACCGGAGCACATCCGCAAGATGCGGTCCGTTATTGTAGAAGCGTAGCGTAATCCGATAGTGCCTGCTACGGAGAATCCGCAGAAGATAAGGTAACTGTTACTGTGCCTAAAAGGACCTACCAACCTAAAAAGATACCAAGAAAGCGAGAACACGGCTTTCTTAAGAGAATGAGCACCCGGGGTGGCCGGGCCGTTCTGAAAGCGAGGCGACTGAAGGGTCGCAAGCGACTGACCGTAGTCTGAGGGACAAATTGTCTGACGGCGGAGTTGTCGGGGAAAGGGAGTACATTACCAGGCCAAAGGAATACGCGCTGGTCTATGCCCGGGGTAATAGCTGGGTTAGCGACCTGGTGGTGGTGAGAGCACTGCCCAATGGATTGCCTCTGTCCCGGTGTGGTTTCTCGGTAAGCAAGAGGGTCGGCAAGGCAGTAGTCAGAAACAGGGTTAAGCGCCGGCTCCGCGAGATACTACGCCGGACGCCATTCAAGACCGGATGGGACATCGTGTTCATCGCCCGTCCGGCAGCAGCAGCAGCGGACTACGCCAGTCTCAGGAAGACAACCGAGGTGCTCCTGACCCGGGCGCACCTTCTGGGAACCGTTTGCCTGACGGTTTAAGTTGTAGGCTAAAGTGAAAGCGCTGGCATTAGGATTAGTTAGATTATATCAGTTGACGATATCGCAGGTTATGCCGCCGTCTTGCCGTTTCACCCCGACATGTTCCCAGTATACCTACGAGGCCATCACAAAGTACGGTTTCCTGAGAGGTGTCTGGTTGGGTGTGAAGCGAATATCCCGATGCCATCCGTTCCACGCCGGTGGTTATGACCCTGTACCATAATGCTTTCGGTAGCTGTGTTCCTGTGCCGGTAATAGAGGTACCATATCAGTCCCCCTCCTCCAGTGTGAGTTACTGCCCGCAGACGCGGTGCACCGGGACGGCCTGACAAGACACCTTCCGGACCGCCGGTCGGCAGGAGAAGGTTTTTCCAGGATAGATGGACAAGTGAAGAACAGATACAACAGAGTACTACTGATACTGGCATTGCTGCTTGTCGGCGTTATGACCGTATCAGGTTGCACCGCTGCCGGCAGCCAGATGGCGCAGGGCTGGGCTGGTGGAGCCGTCTCTGGCGATACTATTTTTGTCGGGTCTATGGATGGTAAGCTGGTAGCCCTGGGTGCGACCGACGGCAGCCTCCGTGGCGACCCCGTCAAGCTGGTGGCTCAAGCACAGTCCAGCGGCTTCGGATGCGTCCCCACTGCCGGTACTTCGGCGGTAGCCGTGTACGGCTCTCCCGTCGTTGACGGTGACCTGGTATATATCGGTGGCTATGACGGTAAGGTCAGGGCGTATCTCTTCGAGAGCGGCTATTTGAGGGCCGAGCCGCGGTGGATATCCCGGCAGGGAGATATCGGCGGGAGCATTATCGGTGGTCTTGCTGTCGCAAATGGATGCCTATACTTCGGTGCCTCCGATGGGAAAGTGTATGCCCTTGATGCCGTTGATGGTCACAAGCTATGGACCTTCGAGACAGGCGGTAAAATCTGGTCCACTCCGACCATTGAAGGCGATACTTTGTTTATCGGCGGCTTTGACCGCAAGCTCTATGCTCTGAGCACTGCTGACGGTACCCAGAAGTGGGTATTCGAGACCGGAGGTACTATCGTTTCAAACCCCGTTGTTTCCGACGGGAAGGTCTATATTGGCTCTTTTGACCGGCGGGTTTATGCCGTGGATGCAACCAGCGGTGGGGAGGTCTGGCGCTTCCCTGAAACTGATGATGAAGTGGACACTCCCGTTGGGTGGTTCTGGGCGTCGCTACTGGTGCACAATGGTGCGGTATATGCCCCGAACCTGGACGGCAGAGTCTACGTCATCAATGCCACCAGCGGTAACAGAATCAGCAGCTTTGACCTCGAAGGGCCAATCAGTTCCGCACCGGTCCTGGTCAATGACCTCGTTATTGTAGCCACCACCTCCACCAATCGTGCCAAGCAGGAAGGTAAGGTCTTTGCGCTGGATACGACCAGCAGACAACAGACCTTGCTACAGGATATTGAGGAAAGTATACACGCACCACTCTTTGCGGACGGTACCACTGTCTACGTGCACACTATGGAGAACTTCCTGTATGCCATAGATACGGAGACCGGAGCGGGACGGAAGTACACGCTTTCCGCCGAGACCAGCGAGTGAGGTAGGTTTTTTGGACGCAGGAGCAATCTGGGATACAATCGTTCTGAGCCCGATGATAAACGTGCTCATTGTAATCTCGGACTATCTAATGAGCAGTTTCGGATTGACGATAATCGTCTTCACCGTGATTATCCGGGGCGTGATGTATCCCCTTACCCGGAGGCAGCTCAAGGCGAGCAAAGGGATGCAGGAGCTCCAGCCGAAGATTGCCGAAATCCGCAAAAAGTTTGCCAAGGACAAGCAGCGGCGTGCCAAGGAAGAGATGGCACTGATGAAGCAATCGGGCGTAAGTCCCGCCGGCTGCCTGCTGCCGATGCTTATTCAGATGCCCGTCTGGATTGCCCTCTATCAGTCCATAATCCGGGTGCTGGCGGCAACCCCGGAGGAGTTCCTGAACCTCTCGCGGCATCTCTATAACACCTGGCCACAGGTGTTCTCTCTGGTCCCGCTGGAGAGCAAGTTCCTCTGGTTGGACCTGGCAGTTCCGGACACCATGATGCTGATGCCGATACTCGTTGGCGGGTCTATGTGGCTCCAGCAGAAGATGATGACGCCGGAGTCGGCTGACCCTGCCCAGCAAGCCCAAGGCCGGATGATGCTCTGGATGATGCCGCTGATGTTCGCCTTTTTCACCCTTCAGTTCCCCAGTGGTCTGGCCCTGTACTGGGTGGCGTCGAACATTATCAGCATTGCCATGCAGTATTTCATCAGCGGCTGGGGAGGCTTGTCCACGCTGTTTGGTGGCAGGAAAGTGGAAGAAACCCGGAAACCTCCGAAACGCTATGCGCCGATAGAGTATAAAAAAACAGAAAAACACGACGGTGACGCCGATATAATAGAAGCGAGACCGTCACTGGAAGAAGGGGCGGACGATGAAACCACTGGAGATCAGCGCCAAGACAGTAGCAGAGGCTATTCAGATAGCTATGGATCAACTAAACGCCAGTCGCGAAGAGATAAAGGTCGAAATCCTAAGCGCAGGTAAGTCCGGTATCTTTGGCGTAGGTACCGAAAAAGCCGTGATACAAGTGGAGCGATTGTCACCCATGCCTGAATTGGAAGAGGATGCACACAATAAGAAGAATGTGGCCGAAGTAGCAGGGGAGATACTGGAGACGCTTCTGGACCTGATGGATATCGACGCTACTACCATGCCGGAAAGCCTTCAAACGACCAACGGTGAAGAACAGGTCACGCCCCCGCTTGCCTTCAACATACAGGGTGAAGACCTGGGCATCCTGATAGGGCGGCGCGGACAGACCCTGGCTGCCCTTCAGTACGTTGTCAGGCTCATTATTAACCAACAGATGAAAGTCTGGACACCTGTTGTCATTGACGTGGAGGGATACAAGCAGCGCCGCTCCGAGTCACTGCAGGCCCTGGCGGTGCGCATGGCAGAGCAGGTGAGGATAAAAGGGGAGCCCTTCACCCTGGAGCCGATGCCTGCCTACGAGAGACGTATCATCCACCTGGCCCTGACAGACCATCCCGATGTTATCACGGAAAGCACCGGTGAGGGCGATGCCCGCAAGGTAGTGATTCTGCCTGACCAGGGTAGTCAGAGCTAGCTTTACGGCAGTAAAGAAGGTTCCTGGAATGTCCCTGTACTTGCTTTGTTTTCCATAACGTGTTAGCCTTTGAAGTGCAAGTGCGTTGACGGAGAAGAGTAGGAGAGACACCGGTACCCAGCGAGTCTGGTATGGTGAGAGCAGACGTAGCCGGCTTTCCGAAAATCCCTCCCGAGCTGCCAACCGAAGGCCGCCAGCGAAGCTGGTAATTGTGTAGGCTTGGTCGGAATCGTCAGCCGTTATCCCTGACGGGGGTATGAATACGTACCCTGGATAAGTGCTCCGGCCTATTCCCGGAGAAGTAGGGTGGTACCGCGGGTTATAATTAATCCCGTCCCTTGGGGCGGGATATTTTCTTTATAGGGGGTGAGAGCCATGTTTCAACCGGTGAGCAGTAGAGTGAGTTTCCCGCAGGTGGAGGAGAGGATACTTGACCTGTGGAAGAAGAATAATACCTTCAACAGGAGTGTTGAGGCACGCCGGAACGGCCCCCGTTTCGTACTCTACGAAGGGCCACCCACTGCAAACGCTAGCCCCGGTATCCACCACATCATGCCCCGTGTCTTCAAGGACATCATCCCCCGCTACAAGACAATGAAGGGCTACTACGCCCCGCGCATCGGTGGCTGGGACACCCACGGCCTGCCTGTGGAGCTGGAGGTGGAGAAGGAGCTCGGCTTCTCCGGCAAGCAACAGATTGAGGAATACGGCATCGAAAAGT
>DAOUVG010000158.1 GCA_030667735.1 Dehalococcoidales bacterium | reverse complement strand
TGCCTCAAATTGCAGAAACTCAACTGGCGCCCCATTATCAACGATAAAGGCCACGGTGACGCCAGCGGAAGGACTATTTGGCTCAATCAACACGTCCTTTCCTTTCAGTTCTTCGTCCAGGTTGTCAACTTTGAAAGCAATGTGCGGTACAGTTTTTACAAGCTCCGGCAGGGGGCAATCGGGTTCATATCGCATCCACTCGATACCGTAAGGACTGTCATTATATCCAGAAACGTATACCTTGAAATCTTTTAAATAAATTTCATTTTCTAGTTTAGTGTCTGTGGGTATACCAAGATGATGATATTCTCTCATTTGCCATAACCTCTGCTAAATAACACAATTACCCGAAACTAAAGCTGCCGCAGGGAACACCGGCACTACTACTGCCTACCTTTTGCCACCACCTTTGAGCCGCTTGAGAATAACCCGCCGATACATCTCGGCAAGGCCGTGCCCGTGCTTGGGTACACGCTCCCGCTTCTTCTTTAGTTTCCTCTGTCGCCGGTCCTGTCTCGCCTCAGCTTTATCCGGTGACTCATCACTCATGGTACCACTCCGGTCAGCGCTTACCTTCTCGCTGGTAGATTTCCACAGTTGCCCGGACGGACATCACCGCACGAGGGAGCGCTCGTCCTGACTGCGCCGCAACTCGATGATGCGGTCGCGCAAGCTCAGTCGCACTGAGTTGGCGGAGTACCTGAGCAACGTCAGCGGAGCTTCGTCTTCCTGGCATCTTCGTGACCGACAACTCGAGAGAGGGTAACTACAAGGTACTGGTTAAGACTGACACCCTCCCTGTTTGCCAGTTGGTCCAACCGGCGGTGCAGGCTCTTGGGTGCACGGATAAAGAACTTTCCGCTGTATTCTCTCTCCTCTCTGGGCAGGGGGATATCCAAACCGTCCTCATATGCTGATTCAAGCCAGAGATGGCGGGCTTCTTTTATCATCTCAAGAGCCTCTTCAGCCGTGTCACCCTGCGAAAAACATCCAGGGAGGTCTTCAATCTCAACGAAGTACCCACCCTCCGGGGCCACTTCGAGGGTAATGGGGTATCCTAAATCGAGGTAGTATTCCAGTGGCCTACATTCAGTTTGGGTCTTCATACTATTCCTCCAGTCCCAAGGTTTGGATAATCCTTCTAACGTAAGGGGTATTCACATATCTCTTACCTTTAGGAGTGATGATGGTTATTGGTGTTGTCCCCTTCTTGTGATATGTCCGGTGGCTGCCACGACTTTATGCAATTCGTAGCCATAAGCAGTGAGCAGCCTATCACAATCCTAAACGGTGATGTTCTGCGTGGAGAGGAATTTCCGGACCAGCTTCTCATTACCCTTCATGTTGCATGCTACCATATATAGTAGCACATGTCAAGGGGTTTGAGGCTAACTCAGGTGAATATCGAGGTCGCCCCACGCGGGAGCGTGGATTGCACCTGGCAGCGCCTTATTCACTGCACGGTAGACTGTTCCTACTACTTCCCACCCCTCTTACCCCTCAGCCGCTTGAGAATCACCCGCCGGTACATCTCGGCAAGGCCGCGTCCGTGCTTGGGTACACGCTCACGTTTCTTCTTGAGCTTGTTGTCGCGACGGTCCTGTCTCGTCTCGGCGTTCTCCGGTGATTCATTACTCATGGTACTACCCCGGTCAGCTACTACCTTCCTGCTGGTAGATATTCATATATACCCGGACAACCATCATCGCACCAAGGACCGCTCGTCCTGACTGCGCCGCAGCTCGATGATGCGGTCGCGCAAGAGGGCCGCTTTCTCGAACTCAAGGCTCCTGGCCGCTGCCTTCATCTGCGATTCGAGGTCTTTGATGAGACGGGCTATCTCCCGCCTGTTAGTGGGAGTAGCAACGTAGGGAGTGCGCGTCTCGGCCACAGCCTCAACCCGCTCCGTGATATCTCTGACCGCCTTTCTGATGCTCTGGGGCGTAATGCCGTGCTCAAGGTTGTACTCTACCTGAATCTGACGGCGGCGCTGCGTTTCCTCTATCGCCGCCTCCATCGAACGTGTCATGGTGTCGGCATACATGATAACATGACCGTCAACGTGACGGGCCGCCCGCCCCATCGTCTGAATCAAGGCCCTTGCGGACCTCAGGTAGCCTTCCTTATCGGCATCAAGGATGGCCACAAGGCTTACCTCGGGCAGGTCCAGTCCCTCACGAAGCAGGTTAATGCCAACGACGACATCATGGACTCCCAGACGGAGGTCGCGCAGTATCTCCACCCTTTCCAGTGTCTGAATCTCGGAGTGCAGGTAGTGGGTCTTCACTCCCATCTCAATCAGGTAGTCGGCCAGTTCCTCGGACATCCTCTTGGTAAGAGTGGTCACCAGGCAACGTTCTCCCTTGCTGGTGCGCTGCTTTATCTGGTCGAGCAGGTCATCAATCTGTCCACGCGTCGGTTTGACCTCCACGGTAGGTTCGAGGAGGCCGGTTGGGCGGACCAACTGCTCGGCTACCTGCTGGCTTTGCTCATACTCGTAAGGGCTGGGCGTAGCCGACGTGTAGATAACCTGGTTGACGCGCTCCTCAAACTCGGCGAAATTCAGCGGGCGGTTGTCCAGTGCCGAAGGCATGCGGAAGCCATGCTCCACCAGCGTCTCTTTGCGGGAACGGTCGCCGTGGTACATACCCCGAATCTGGGGCAGGCTCATGTGAGATTCGTCGATAAACACCAGGTAGTCATCCGGGAAGTAGTCAAGCAGCGTCCAGGGCGCGCTTCCCGGTGGGCGCTGTGCCAGGTGGCGGGAGTAGTTCTCGACGCCGGAGCAGTATCCCGCCTCACGGAGCATCTCCAGGTCATAGTTGGTTCGTACTTCGAGGCGGGCCGCTTCGAGTACCTTGTCCTGCTGCCTCAGTTCCCGCAGTCGCTCCTGCAACTCTTCTTCAATGCTGGTAATGGCCAGTTGCACTTTTTCCTGCGAGGTGACGAAGTGCTTGGCCGGATAGACGTCGACCGATGTCAATTCGGCAAGCAGCTCTCCGGTGAGCGGGTCAATCTCGACGATGCGCTCGACCTCATCGCCGAAGAACTCGATGCGCAGGGCGAGCTCTTCATAGGCCGGCTGTATCTCCAGGGTATCGCCCCGTATGCGGAACTTGCCCCGGCTGAAATCATAGTCATTGCGTTCGTACTGCATATCCACCAGCTTGTGGAGCAGCCTCTGCCGGTTGTAGGTCTCGCCTTTACTGAAGCTGAGGACGAAGCTCTGGTACTCTTCCGGTTCTCCCAGGCCGTAGATGCAGGACACCGAGGCGACTATCAGGACGTCACGGCGGGTGAACAGGGAGCGGGTAGCGGCGTGGCGCAGCTTGTCAATCTCCTCATTGATGTCGGCCTCTTTCTCGATATAGGTATCCGTGCGGGGGACATAGGCTTCGGGCTGGTAGTAATCGTAATAGCTGACAAAGTACTCCACGGCGTTGTTGGGCAGGAACTCACGGAACTCGGCGTAGAGCTGGGCGGCGAGGGTCTTGTTGTGACACATGACCAGGGTGGGGCGCTGCACACGCGCCACGATATTGGCCATGGTGAAGGTCTTGCCACTACCGGTAACACCGAGCAGCGTCTGCTTCTTGTGGCCTTCTTCCAGACCGGCGACCAGCTTGTCCACGGCCTGGGGCTGGTCACCCATCATCCCGAAATCAGATACTACCTCGAACTCAGGCACGGTACTCCCGGAGAAATATCTTCCAATGAATAGTATAGCCCCTTGTACAGGGGCCTTCAAAGGTTTTCCTGAAAAAGTCTGCGCGCAGCTACTGCATAGCCTGGGCCAGCTTCGCCTCTATGGTCGCCGCAGTCATACCGCCGATTGTCACCGCCCTTATTATGCCCTTCTTATCCACAAAGTAGCTGGTAGGAATAGCACTGACACTGTACATGCTTCCAACCTCACCGGTGGTGTCCAGCAGGAATACCCAGGTATAACCACCATCCTCAACGAATGCACGTACGGTACTTGCGTTCTCCCTGAGGTCTACGCCGAGGACAACCACGTCCTGGTCCTTGTACTTCTGGTGCACCTTTTCAATGTCCGGCATCTCGGCACGGCATGGCGGGCACCATGTAGCCCAGAAGTTCAGGAAGACCACCTTGCCACGGAAGTCGCTCAGACGAACTGAGTTGCCATCGAGGTCTTTCAGGGTGAAGTCCGGGGCGGGTTTGTCCAGTTCCGCCCTGTCTGACGAGGCAGGTCCAGACTCCGAGCCGCAGCCTTGGAGGCCAAGTGTGAGTATGGCAAGCGCCAGAATTACCATGACAGGACGAAACGATAGATTCTTCAGTCTTATGCTCATATCTTTCCTTATTCTTGTAGCACAACCGGAGGTAGCTGTCTACCTCATCGCCACCGCCCGCTTTTCCTTCACTGCCAGGGCATGCACGACCTCCCATCAACGTATCAGGGACGTCCTCTGGGCCACACGGTGTGTGAGGCTCACCCCGGACTGCTGGCTTCTCTCGTGCACAGTTCCAGTACCCTCTTGACGTATCTCGTGTGAAGTCTCTCGTGGTCCACCAGTCTTCTCAATACCTTTCTGGCAGTCCACAGATTGCACACGGGACT
>DAOUVG010000072.1 GCA_030667735.1 Dehalococcoidales bacterium | reverse complement strand
GTCTCCACGCAGATTCCACAGAGTATGCACTTGTTGGGGTCATAGTCGAAGCACGGTGGGGAGGTGTCCAGGGGTAGCTCTTCCTTCGGCGCCCAGAGGCGTCGGACACGCTTGCGGTCGATACGGAGGTGGGCCATCAACCGCTGCAACTCGCATTTCCCGTTGCTGGGACAGCCTTGGCAGGTGGCGTGGTGGTTGGCAATCAGCAGTTCGGCTATCGGACGGATAGCCCGGTCTATCTGTGGACTCTTCGTCTTGACCACCATCCCCGGCTCTACCGGCGTCCGGCACGCGGTGACCATACTGCCGTTGCCTGTTTCCACCATACAGAGTCGGCAGGCCCCCTGTCCGGGAAGCTCGGGGTGGAAGCACAGATGGGGAATATAGATGTCATTATCGAGCGCCGCCTGCAGGACGGACATCCCTTCGTCAGCCTCTACGGTCACACCATCGATTGTCAGCGTAATCTTCTTCATTGCTCTCGTACTGTTACTGGTAGGATGAACACACCCCGGCAGGGCAGTGTCCCTCGATGATATGCGCCTCGTACTCGTCGCGAAAGTAGCGGATGGTAGTCAGTACCGGATTGGGCGCACTCTTCCCCAGGGCACAGAGAGATGTCTCTGCTATCGACTCGCCCAACTCGACCAGTAATTCAATGTCGCCCGGTCGGCCCTCTTTGCGACAGATACCGTCCAGGATATCATACATCTGCTTGGTACCGACCCGACATGGTACGCACTGACCGCATGACTCTCGCCGGGTGAAGTCCAGGAAATAGCGGGCGACATCCACCATGCAGGTATCCTGGTCCATGACAATCATGCCCCCGGAACCCATCATTGAGCCGGCCTCCGTCAGGGAATCGAAGTCCACCGGCAGGTTCAATAGCTCCGCGGGCATGCAGCCGCCGGAAGGCCCCCCGGTCTGGACGGCCTTAAATGCCCGACCACCGAGAATACCACCGCCGATATCGTAGATTATCTCGCGGAGCCTGGTGCCCATGGGCACCTCGACAAGGCCGGTATTGACCACATTGCCCGCCAGCGAGAAGATGGCCGTCCCCTTGCAGGTCTCTGTGCCCCGGCTGGCGAACGAGGCACCACCGTTATTGATGACCACCGGTATGCTGGCGAATGTCTTGACGTTGTTGAGCAGGGTTGGCTTGTCCCAGAGTCCTATCTCGGTTGTCCGCGGGCGAGGAAACGCCTTCGGTATACCGCGCCCGCCTTCAATGGAACGTACCAGCGCGGTGGACTCGCCGCAGACGAATGCCCCGGCACCCTGGAATATGTGTATGTCGAAGTCGAAACCGGTACCCATCACGTCCTTGCCCAGGTAACCTCTTTCCCTGGCCTGACTGATAGCTGTCCTGAGTCGTGCTACCGCTCGGGGGTACTCGGCACGCACGAATATGTAGCCGGTATCGGAACCGACGGCATAACCGGCAATAATCATTCCTTCCAGTATCGAATGGGGGTCACCTTCCATGACGGCGCAGTCCTGGAAGGCACCGGGGTCACCCTCATCGGCGTTGCAGATGACGTATTTCTGCTCCGCCATCTCCACCCGGCAGGTTTCCCACTTCCTTCCCGCGGGGAATCCGGCGCCACCGAGGCCGCGGAGCCCGGAGGACTTGACCTCCTCGACAATCTCTTCGGGCGTCATCCCGGTGACGGCTTTTCGTGCCGCTCCGTAGCCGCCGGCATTCACGAAATCATCGATGCTGTCAGGGTCGATATTACCCAGGTTACGCAGGACAAAGCGCTGCTGCTTGTAATAGAAGGGAATGTCCCTGAAGATGGCCAGGGGGCGGTCGATGACTGTGTCGTAGTAGAAGAGACGCTCAACGGGTTTCCCATCAGGCAGTAGCGACCGTGCGATATCGGTGATGTCGTCAGGGCTGACCTTTGCGTAAAGGATGCCATCCGGCTCGATAGCAACGAGGGGAGCAGCCTGGCAAAGGCCGTGGCAGCCGGTACCTCTTACCAGGACACTATCGCTCAGATTGAGTCCTGCCACCTCCGCTTTCAACAGAGAGAGTATCTGTTCGGCTCCGGCCGAAATACAGCCTGTGCCCTGGCAGACGTTGACGGTCCGCTGATTAGCTGTCATCCGTCTCCTCTTCGGGCAGGCTGTGCATAACCTCATCCGCTTTCCTGGTGGTCAGCTCACCGTGCACATTGCTGTTAACCTTGATGGCCGGGGCCAGCGCACAGCACCCCATGCATGCCACGGTCTCCAGGGTGTATTTCATGTCGGACGATGTCTCGCCTTCGGAAATGCCAGTCTGGTTTTCCAGTTCTCCCAGAATACGCGGCGCTCCGCGAATATGACAGGCGGTACCACGGCAGACCTGGATGTGGTATTTGCCGATGGGTGTTAACCGAAACTGGGAGTAAAAAGAGGCCACCGAGTATATCTCACCAACGTCAATACCGAGGAACTCCGCTATGGTCTGTACTCCCTCCTCGGGCAGATAGCCGACTTTATGCTGGACGTCCAGTAGAATTGGCAGGAGCTGGCCCGGACTGTTCACGTGAGAAGACAGAATATCACTAACGAATTCTTCCGGCAATTGCTCAGCCACGGGACCTCCATTCATCTAGCCACTTACCATTCATCTGGACACTTACCAGGTTTCATCGGGGTAATGCCGGATACTCGTCCAGTAGGGGATGTCCTTCAGGATACCACTGGCAGACACGGTACTCGGTGTCAGATATAAGGGTCTGGTGAGTATCCAATACGCCACAGCCAGCAATATTCTGATTCCAGTGCTTGAGAACATGTTCGCTACGTTTGTGCCTCCAGGCTATATAATGATAGAACTCTTACGCCTGCACTGTCAAGGTCTTTGACTCAGACCTCACAGCATGGCACTATTTCCCAGAACAGTTAGATGGTGACAATATCGTAGAACACCGACACACTGCACAATATTATCTTGACATAGCAGGCGTAACTTGCTAAACTTTCGTTACCTAATACCACCTATTTGTACTGCTTTATAGTATTGTCCACAAGGGTTTCGGTGACAGAAAAGGCATTACCGTCCGATATGACCTCAGCAGAATCCTTCGATAAGGGTCTTGTCCAGGTCTTCACGGGAGAGGGTAAGGGGAAGACATCGGCAGCAATTGGGGCGGTGGTACGTGCCCTGGGCAACGGGTTAAGGGTCTTCATCGTAGCCTTTATGAAAGCGGGTCACCATTCCGGTGAGTGGGAAATCCTTTCCGGACTGCAGAATGTCAGCGTTGCCAGGTTCGGTACAAAGGCTTTCGTGAATCCCGACAATCCCGGACCGGAAGACATGGAGCAGGCGGCACAGGCGTTAAAGACAGCACGCGAGGCAATGCTCAGCGGCGACTACCAACTGGTTGTGCTCGACGAGGTGAATATGGCCGTGGCCTGGAAGCTGGTTGAACTGGACGAAGTTCTCCGATTGGTTGAAGATAAGCCGGGAAACGTTGAACTGATTCTCACCGGTCGCAATGCTGACAAGGAGATAGTCAGGGTGGCCGACCTGGTTACCGAGATGCTCAATATCAAGCATCCCTACGAAAAAGGAATCGTAGCGCGCAAGGGAATCGAATACTAGTCGAACACCACAAAAGGAGAATATTGATGCGCATTACTCTGAGTGTTATCAAGGCGGACATCGGTGGCTACGTGGGGCACTCTGAATCTCATCCGGACCTTATAGCCAGGGCTGATGAATGCCTGGTCAAGCCCAAGAGCGATGGTCTGCTGGTCGACTACCATGTAACCAAGTGCGGGGATGATCTCCAGCTTATTATGACGCATCAGCAGGGAGAAGATAACGAAATAATCCATAAACTGGCCTGGGATACCTTTGTCGACTGCACCGAGGTAGCCAGGAAGCTGGGATTGTACGGTGCGGGACAGGACCTGCTGGCAGACGCGTTCTCAGGGAACGTCCGGGGAATGGGCCCGGGTGTCGCCGAGATGGAGTTCGAAGAAAGACCGTCGGAACCAGTCATCATCTTCATGGCGGACAAGACATCGTCCGGGGCATGGAATCTGCCGCTATACAAGATATTCGCCGACCCGTTCAACACTGTCGGCCTGGTGATTGCCGACAGCATACATGACGGTTTCAGCTTCGAGGTACACGACATCAAAGAAAGCAAGAAGATTATACTGAATGCGCCCGATGAGATTTACGACCTGCTGGTCCTTATCGGGGCGGCATCACGCTATATGGTGAAATCAGTACGTAACCGGCGCACCAACGAGATAGCCTCCGCCTCTTCAACACAGCATCTTGCCTATATTGCCGGCAAATACGTGGGTAAGGATGACCCGGTATGCATTGTCCGCTGCCAGGGTGATTTCCCGGCCGTCGGTGAGGTGCTGGAACCGTTCGCATTCCCGCTCCTGGTGCAGGGCTGGATGCGGGGCTCGCACTATGGCCCCATGATGCCGGTCTCCATCCCGGACAGCACACCAACCCGGTTCGACGGCCCCCCCAGAGTGGTTGCTGCCGGTTTTCAGCTAAGTGATGGCAAGCTCGTTGGACCGCGCGATATGTTCGCCGATAAGTCCTATGACAACGCTCGACAGCGTGCCAATGATATCGCTGAGTATATGCGGCAGCACGGTCCGTTTGAGCCGCACCGCTTGCCCCTGGATGAGATGGAATACACCACCATGCCGCAGGTAATGGAGAAGATTGGCGGTCGGTTCATAGACATCCAGAAGGACTCGTAAGAGTGATTATCCCGGTTGCTGGGGTTCAAGGGCATGGTTAAACTGATCCTGGCGACGAATAATAATGGTAAGGTACGCGAGTATAGAAATCTGCTCCGGGAGCTTTCTTTCCAGGTAGTTACCCTGGCGGAACAGGGAATTACCACCGTGGTCGATGAGGTGGGCAGCACCCTGGAGGAGAATGCCGGACTGAAGGCGACTGCCATGGCGAACGAGAGCGGACTGCTGGCACTGGCGGATGATTCAGGGTTGGAGGTTGATGCCCTGGGTGGGGAACCCGGCCCCCTCTCTGCGCGCTATGCCGGGGAAAATGCTTCGGACAGAGAAAGGGTCAGTTACCTGCTGTCACGAATGGAAGATGTACCCTGGGCGGAGCGGACGGCACGTTTCCGCTGCATTATTGCCCTGGCTTCACCTGATGGTAGAATAGAGTTGTGCTCCGGGGAGTGCGATGGATTGATAATGCTCAAACCGCGGGGTGAGAGCGGCTTTGGTTATGACCCTGTTTTCTACCTTCCCGAACTGGATATGACAATGGCCGAGTTACCCCTGGAAACGAAGAACCGTATCAGCCACCGGGGGCGAGCCGCCATGGAAGCTTGCCGTGTGCTAGCCGGATGGTAACTGATTCGCCGGAGCGGAGTCCGGGTACTGAGAAAAGGCGCAACGGACTACTGAATATTCACCGGATACTATTGAGTATCCGCCATTATTGTTATATACTACTTGATTACACGCTGCATTATGAGGTCGGGGGTAAATCATGAAACTATCATGTACGCAAGAGAATCTGAACCGTGGGCTTGGGGTTGTCGGGAGAGCGGTTGCTGCCAGGACAACCCTGCCGATAACCAATAATGTGCTTCTGGCTACTGATGAATCTCGTCTGAAGCTGGTTGCCACCAATCTGGAAATGGCCATCAGCCACTGGATTGGAGCCAAAGTGGAAGAGGAAGGGGATATTACGGTCCCGGCCCGGCTTCTCACCGAGTTTGTCAGTTCGTTGCCCAGCGATAAGGTAGACCTAAGCCTTCCGGCAAACTCCAAGACTCTTGAGGTGACCTGCGCACGCTTTGAAGCCCGAATCAGTGGGGTTGATGCCAAGGACTTCCCGCCGATACCTAAAGTCAGTGAAGGAATCAATACCAGGGTAGAAGTAAACCACCTTCGCCAGGGTATAACCCAGGTTGTCTTCGCGGTGGCTACGGAGGAATCGCGTCCGGTACTCACCGGCGTTGACGCCATGTTTGAGGGTGACCTGCTGACGCTGGCCGCCGCCGATGGTTTCCGACTGGCGGTATACAAGCTGCCTCTGGCTACTCCCGTTAGTGAAAAGACCGAGGTAATTATCCCGGGGCGGACCCTGGCCGAGGTCAACAGACTGATGGGTGATGACGAAGAAGTCATTGACATAACGGTGAATCCCAACAAGAGCCAGATACTATTCCACATGAAGAACACAGAACTGGTCTCCCAGCTTGTCCAGGGAACATTCCCGCAGTACAGCCAGCTCATTCCCCAGAGCAGCAGTACCAAAGTGGTCGTGGATGTTGCCGAGTTCCTCCGGGCAACGAGGACTGCTTCGATATTCGCCCGCGATGGCAGCGGTATTGTTCGACTGGTGGCGACACCGGGGAGTGGTGAGCTAACCACGGGCAAGATTACCATTTCCGCCCGGTCTGAGGAATTAGGTGACGATGTCGGTGAGATTGATGCTACTGTTGAAGGCGAAGAAGCGAAGATTGCCTTCAACGGGAAGTATATAATAGACGTACTCAGTGTTCTCCGCGAAAAGCAGGTAGTGCTGGAGACAACCAACCCTTCAAGCCCAGGTGTAATCCGGCCCGTCGGCGTGGACAACTATACCCACGTCGTCATGCCTATGTTCGTTCAATGGTAGTCTTCTTTTGCCAGTAGTCAAGACGGGGAAATCAACTCTCCCCCGCCTCCACGAGAACCAAGACTTTCTGAATCGGCCTTCAAAGTACAGGCGAATTCCAAACTTCGGTACGTGGTATCCACTCACGTCCACAACGGAGACAATCGTATAGAGCAATCTATCTATTCAGGCAACACAAAAATCGGGTGACCATTTGGTCCGAGAATCTGGGTACCATCTCCATCGAGTACCGGTTGTCCCACCACGGGTTGCCCGTTCAGATCTACCACAGGATTACCGTCCGAACCGACCAGCGGTACTGGAACACCGAGTTCAGCACCCCACTGACTTCGAGATGGTGGGGGTGGCGGTGGGGGATTACCTTGTCCCGTTATCGGCTCTATAGGAGTCGGCACGTCGACCTGTGGCGGCGGTCCCTGTGGCATATTATCATCAGGTACTGGCGGTTGCGGTTGAATTCCGGGCGGTGCAGCAAATGGAAATTGTTGTCCATTTGACGGTAGCAATGGTTTTCCATCCGGTCCAACAATGTCACCATCAAGGATTGGTATCTGCTCCCATGGTGCCGTACCAGGAAGTAGTTACTGACCCGGCTGCCAACCTACCGGTGG
>DAOUVG010000094.1 GCA_030667735.1 Dehalococcoidales bacterium | reverse complement strand
GCCCCTTCTTAGGGGCGCCCCCTCTTCTGAGAGGGGCCGAAACCCCTCTTCTGAGAGGGGCTCGCACTGGGTTTGGTCGAAAGGGTTTTTCATAGGCTTGCTAGAATGACACAGTAGGGGACCCTTGTGTCGCAGACCACAGGGCACCGGGGTCCCCGTTGACAACTAGACATAACGAGATAACGAATCACGCTCGGTTAGCCTCGATGTGTTTCTCTTTATTTCATATTATCTGGTCTGTCGCCATTGATCCTGTCTGTCACTAATCCACCGGACGAGTACGTGACGTTGACGCTGCTCGCTGTTGGCGCTACTATTGGATAGAATCAACTGCAGCCTCCTGTACGTCGACTACGTTTCACAGGAGAAGGGAGAACCAGATGAATCCTGTGGTTACTACAACTGCCGGCAAGGTAGAAGGCTTTCAGAAGGACGGACTCAACGTTTTCCTGGGAATACCATTCGCTGCCCCTCCTGTGGGCGAGCGACGCTGGCTTCCTCCGGAGCCGCCGCAGCCGTGGTCCGGCGTGAAAGAGACCAGGGCCTTTGGCCCTGCCGCTCCACAAATAATCGCTCCACCAGACCCGCAAAACCCCCTCCAGACCGGGTTCAATGTTGACATCAGCCTGGGCATGCAACCGGCCGCAAATGAGGACTGTCTCTATCTCAATGTCTGGACTCCCGGCTTTGATAACGCCCGACGGCCGGTGATGTTCTGGATTCATGGGGGCGGTTTCACCGGCGGTAGCGGGTCGTCACCGATGTACAACGGCGGCGTATTTGCCGGTCGTGACGACGTGGTGGTGGTTACCATTAACTACCGTCTCAATGTCTTCGGCTTCCTGAGGCTGAATGAGGTCACCGGCGGCAGGATACCGTCGTCGGGTAACGAGGGGATGCTTGACCAGTTGGCCGCTCTGAAATGGACGCGCGATAACATCAGTGCCTTCGGTGGTGACCCCGACAACGTGACCATTTTCGGAGAGTCGGCCGGTGGAGGAAGTGTCAGCGCATTGCTTGGAATGCCGGCAGCGAAAGGTCTCTTTCACAAGGCCATTTCCCAGAGCGGCTCGGCTCACTTCCTGAACCAGCAGGACGAAGCCAGCCAGTATGCCGAGTATTTCCTTGGCCTGCTTGGTATCGACGGAAGTGACGTTGATGCAATGCAGGCGTTGACCATGGAGCAGGTACTCAGGACCTACATGAAAACGCTCACGGTTCCCAGGGGCATCCGGGGTCCCCTGCCCGTGATAGATGGCCGGATATTCTCCGAGATGCCGATTGACAGTATCAAGGCAGGTTCGGCTGATGGGATTCCGGTCATGGCGGGAACGTTATCGGATGAATGGCGGCTGTGGCAGGTATTTGACCCGGCAATAATGGACCTCGTTGAGGGCCACATGTTCGGTCGTTTCCGGAAGATGATGCCTTCCTGGGACATGAAGGACACCGTGGAAGCCTACCAGCGTGTGCTCACCGGGCGTGGTGTGCCCACTACTCCCACCGAAATATTCCTGGCCGTGATGACAGCAAGGATGTTCTGGATTCCTACAACCCGGATACTGGAAGCGCAGGTGAGTCGCGGCAATCCGGGGTACTGTTACCTTCTCAACTGGAAATCACCATTCGGGGACGGCATGTTTGGTGCCTGCCACGCAATGGACCTCGGTTTTCTCTGGGGTGCTCACGGGACCGAGTTCTTCGGCTCCGGACCGGCGGCTGATGAGTTGTCGAGAAATATGCAGGATGCCTGGCTGGCCTTTGCCCGCACCGGCGACCCCAGTTGCCAGGGCCTGGGGAAGTGGCCGGTCTACGGTGACCGCCGGGAAACGATGATACTCGGGAAGAAGTGCGGGGTCGAAGAAGCCCCTCTTGAGGAGGAGCGCCTTATCTGGGATTCCGCTCCGGACAGCGTATTCAGGTGGGGGTGAACCGGGTACGCTCAGAAGGACATGTCAATGGCGTGTCACCCTGAGTGTAACGAAGGGTCTTACCCAGCGGAATATTCTACCTGGTATTTCTGTAACTGAGTACTGGTCCGGTTATATGCAACATCGAACGGATAGTGTGCCGACTTACACGGGTGTTCTTCATCCTGTCCTGTCTATCTGCATCACTCACCGGAATTCACATGGTGGTTGAGACCGGTTCTCTTGACAGCGGTGACCGCAACTACCTAAAGTGTAATTATAGCGATATCAACAGATGGCAAAGAATGGGCTCTAAGACCCGGCCCATATACAGATTGGAAAGAGATAGAGATGAGCGGAAACAGTCACACATTTACCAGGCGGACGGGTGGGGAACCCTATGCAATTACGAAGGAGCGGTTGAGTGATGGCGATACCGACCTGACAGGTTTTCTCTTTCGCTACGGCGCGAATATTTTCGTATTGAGTTATACAAAGGATGGAGCCAGGAAGCACACCTTTGTGGATGCCGGCGACTCGCGGTACCAGGACAGGATGCTGCCCATGCTTGTCGAGAACGGTATTGAGCCCGCCGGTATCGAGAGAATAATCATCACCCACCGTCACCCTGACCACTGTGGGCTGGCCTACCTGCTGGCCAGGGACTCCGGGGCCAAAATCATGGCACACGCCAACTTCAGGCATTTCGTTGAAGGCACTATCGGCCACGAGGAGAGGCGCTGGCTGGGTGGTTTCAATCCGTCCCGGCTCAGGGAATGTAACATCGAGTACCTTGCCCCGTCCACTGGCCCCGGTCCGGTGAACATCGGCGGGGTCGATTTTCCAAGCCTGGTTGAACCGATGGCATTGGGAGAAGTGGGCAGGCTGCAAATTCTGGCCTGTCCCGATGCTGAGCAGATGCACAGTCCTGACCAGGTAGTCGTCCTGTATTCACCGCGGGGTAACTCGCACAGACAGGAGAAAACGCAGGATGGATATCGGCCGACGGATGATATTGTATTCCCCGGCGACCTATGGTTGATGAAAGGACCGATGTTCTACCGGGGAGTGAGGGACATCTCCCGGCAGGTGAGGTACGGCCTTCGCCAGGTAAGGGGCATGTTGTCGGGTAGGAATATGTTCCGCAGGGACCCTCGGGTGCAGGACTCACAGGCAAAGGAAGCACTCAAACGAGGGTTCTCCCTGGTGCGGGTGGAACCCGGCCACGGCGAGGAATTCCTGGGTAGCAGGCTCATCCCCGGCAGCCTGCTGGCTGACCGTGACCTACTGGTAAGATTCGGTTACTCTATGAATGCCAGCACAGCTGTCCTGAAGTCGGACGAACTGGCTCCGAAGATATCCGCTATTAGGGAGCAGGGGTATGCCAATTTTTCCAGTGAACTGTCGGTGTGGAGAGACCTGGGGTACACACCGGAAGAGATAACCGGGCTTCTGGTCCGGATATACAGTGAGCAGAACGGTGGCGGTCCACTGGTGGAACAGGATAGGAAACAGAGAAGAAAACGACTCAGGGATACTATGGCCAGGTTGAGAGACGATGAAGCATCCTCCGGCGAGATGCGTCAGCTAGCAGAGTCCACACTGGCGGAACTGAGGCATATTGCGTAGCATTTGCCGTGTTCTATATCAGTCCACGTTCATAATCTCGGCGCTAATCCCATCCTCGTTGATGGTCAGGATGCCGACCGATGCCGGTACCATGAAGGAAGCATACGCCTGACCCGGGTTGATGAGCAGCGTGCCATTCATTGTCAGGTTGCAAGGCACGTGGGTATGGCCGAACAGGATAACATCGGCCCGGGGATAGCGGGCAGTGAGTTCGTCCTCCAACCCGTACTCGTCACCACCCCAGTAGGGATGTATCACGGCTATCTCTTTACCCCCGGACAAGAACGTGGTCTCCGCCGGCAGCATGCGCCTGACGTTATCGGGGTCGGCGTTACCGTAGACACCCACGAAATGGCGGGACAGTCGCCGCAGCTCATCGACTACCGTTGTGCTGACAAAATCGCCACAGTGGACCACGCAATCCGACCCTGCTATCAGCCGCAGGAGCCTCGGGGACAGTACCCCTGGCGCGCGAAAGTGGGTATCCGATATCACCAGTATTCGCGCCAACTCTGCCAGCCACCTCACAGATGAAAATGTAACGGGGTATTGCCCAAGGTTATCATAGCACACCAGCCGGCCTGACAGTCTGCTCTTGTTCAGAGCAGGGAGGGGGAATTTCTTTCTTGTGTAGGAAGGCGGCCTGTACCATAGCTAAGCCCAAAGGCACTCTCCGGTGGCAACCGGCATCGACTGTACTGTGGTGTCACCAATGTACCGGACACCGCACAACATTTTCTTGACAAGGATAAGCCAACAGACTAGAGTGAGCATTGGCTGCGTGGTGGTAAATGTGGTGGATACCCTGTGCAGGATGGTTACTGCGGTAAAGGAGATACGGCCGTTGTCTTCAGCGGTGCTTCACCCACTGAATGATATCTTCCATCCCGGGTCCATTGCCGTTGTTGGTGCTTCAACCAGTCAATCGGCAATGGGCTGGGTAGAAAGGCTGCTAAGCTTCGGCTACGGCGGTCGTATTTATCCGGTGAATCCCCGGGCGACGGAAATAGCAGGACTGAAGGCCTATCCCACGGTAAGGGACATCCCCGGTGAGGTCGACTACGCCATATTCAACATTCCGGCACGATTGGCCCCCCGGATAATGGAGGACTGTGCGGCCAGGCATGTTAAGGTAGCCCATATCTTTACGGCCGGTTTCAGCGAGACGGGTAAGGAAGAGGCGAAAGCCTTGCAGGAGCACGTTATCGCCATTGCCAGGGCCGGTGGCGTACGCATCATCGGCCCGAATTGCATGGGTATCTACAACCCCGCTGCAGGTCTGACCTTCAATCCACTCTTCTCCAGGGAGCCGGGCGATGTTGCTTTCGTCTCCCAGACAGGCGCCGGGAGTACCCGTTTCGTCCAGCTGGCTAACAGCAGGGGGATTCACTTCAGCAAGGTGGTCAGCTATGGTAACGCCGTAGACCTGGATGCTCCGGATTTTCTGGAATACCTGGCAGGTGACGCAGAAACGGCGATTGTTACCTGCTATATCGAAGGTGTCCGGGACGGACGCAGGTTCATGGAAGCAGTGAGAGAATGCCTGGCGACAAAGCCGGTCATCATCCTGAAGGCAGGATTGACCGAGAGTGGAGCCGGAGCGGCCGCCTCGCATACCTCTGCTCTCGCGGGGTCGAAGTCGACCTGGGAGGCCTTCTTCAGGCAGACCGGGGCTATACAGGTAGATACACTTGAAGGGATTGCGGATGTGATACTAGCCCTGCGGTACATGCGGTGTCCCGATGGTCGGCGGGTCGGCATTGTGGGGAGAGGTGGTGGCATTGGCGTTATCGCTACCGATACCTGTGAGAATGCCGGTCTCAAGGTACCACCTTTCCGTTCAGGGACAAGGAAGGAGCTGGCAAAGATTATTCCTGAAGCCGGTGCCGGTGTCAGGAATCCGGTGGAGACCACGCAGAGTTTTGACGGAGTGGCCGAATTTTACGCGAAGGGGCTGAGTATTGTGGACGGCGACCCGGAGATTGATTTCACCATGACCCACATAGCGGTGGACATCTACGGTGGTCACCAGTCCCTGATGAAAGAGAACCTGGTGAAGGCTGTAGAGGTTCTGGCCGATACCGCCAGGACACTGAAAAAGCCGTTAGTGGCTGTCCTTTACCCCGGTGAACAGGTAGAGGCTGTCGCTGCCGTGCTTGAGGCCAGGCAGAAACTGCTTGAAGCGGGGATACCGGTATTCCCCACGATTGATGCCGCTGCCAGGGCAGTGAGCCGTCTTATCAACTATCATGCTCGCAAGGACCAACTGCGGAAAGGAGTGACAGGATGAAAATCGATATTACTACACTGAGTGAAAACACGGCCAACTACGGGTGTATCGGCGAGTGGGGGCTGAGTATTCTGGTCGAAACCGAAGGGACGAGAGTCTTGATGGACGCCGGCCTGAGCTTCTCTGCGACGTACAATGCCCGGGTGCTTGGTGTGGACCTGTCAGGAGTTGACCGGATAGTGCTCAGTCATGGTCACGCCGACCACACCGGGGGGCTGGTTGAGGTGATGGCTGAGACGGGAGAGGTTGAGATAGTTGCTCATCCTGATATCTTCGCGGAGAAATGCGCCGGACGTAATCAGGAAACAGTAAGGGACATCGGTATACCCTTTTCCCGTGAGGAACTGGAGGGCCTGGGTGCCCGGTTCAACCTGTCCAGAGAGCCGGTCCACATCACGGATCGCATCATGACCACCGGGGAGGTCCCGTTGGTCACCGGCTACGAAGAAATCGATAGTAACCTGTGGGCTAGAGAGGGCGGTAAACTGAAGCCGGACCCGCTGGCCGATGACCTGTCCCTGGTGATTGATACAGACCTCGGACTTGTTGTTATCCTGGGTTGCGCACACCGGGGCATTGTCAATATCCTGCGCCACGCCCAGAGCATCACCGGGAAAG
>DAOUVG010000283.1 GCA_030667735.1 Dehalococcoidales bacterium | reverse complement strand
GACATGACCCGGATGCTCTGCCGGAAGGTCGGCGGCTGTATCCAGAGGTGCATGGGCATCGATGCTACCAACGCTATCTACAACGTATCTTATGAAGCGGACAAGGTGAATAACGGGGCAACCCAGTACCATGAGAACTTCAAGAAGTGGCTCTCCCGTTTCCAGACCGAGGACCTGGTGGGCTGCTGCGCTCAGACGGACGTTAAGGGCGACAGGATGCTCAGGCCCGCCGACCAGCCGGACCCCGACGCCTACGTGCACATCAAGGAGAGGCGTAGCGACGGCATCGTGGTCAGCGGCTGCAAGGTGCATATCTCGGAGGCCTCTGTGGCTGACGAGGTCCTGGTAGTGCCCACTCGGGCATTACGCGAGCAGGACAAAGACTACGCCGTCGCCTTCGCCGTCCCGGGTGACTGGGAAGGAATGAAGCAGGTAGTCACCGTTCATAACTACAGGCCCAGGGAAACCTTCAAGCGCGGGTTTATACCAGGTTCCACAGATTCCTATATAATATTCGAAGACTGCTTCGTGCCCTGGGAAAGGGTTTTCCTCGCCGGCGAATGGCAGCATGGTGGCACATGCGCTCTCCTCTTCGCACTCTTCCATCGCCATTCCTATTCAGGCTGCAAGCCGGCCATCGGTGATGTCGTTGTAGGGGCGGCAGCCCTTGCCGCCGAGGTGAACAACATCCAGAGGGCGTCCCACGTCCGGGAGATGCTGGCTGAGCTTATCATGACTACCGAACTGGGTTACGCCGCCGGATACACGGCCTCTGATCTTGGCAAACCTGAGGTCTACATGCCGGGCGTAGGATTTATACCTTATGGCCCCGGTTCCTACATCCCTAATTCGATTTACTGTAATGTCGGACGTTGCCTGTCAGGCGAGGCCGTCTGGCGTGAAGCAGAGATTCTCTGTAATATCTCCGGTGGTGCCCCTGCTACCTTCCCTCACGAGAAAGACTTTACGAACCCGGATACTAAAGACCTTCTCCTGAAATACACCGCACGAAGTCCAAACATAACTGCCGAAGACCAGGCTCAGCTCTGGAGGTACATGGGTGACGTTCTCTGCTCGGCGTCCGGTGGTATCCACAATGTGGGCGGTTACCATGGTGGTGGCTCCCCGGTCATGGAACAGATTGCCATCACTACCCAGTATGATATCGAGTCCAGAAAGAAGTTAATCAAATACATCGCCGGCATGAGTGGCGGGGACCGGGAGGCTCTGAGTAAGTAGATAACCCGGCTGATTGTCTCCAGGAGATTGCCGTGGGTGGTGAATATATTAGAAGTTAGGGGGGGCTCCTCCTCTTTCATCAATTATGCCCCCTCTAAGTCGTCATGACAGCCTGTGTGCCTCATGCGGACAATAAGATAAGTGCGCTTTTCCTATACTTCATATATACGCGTAATATCCCCTGAAGGATATGATGCAAAGTTAGGAGAGCTTACCTTTCATATCAAGACCAGAAAATCTTGGAGTACCTCTGAAGTCAAGCCTCCTGGAAAACTTGGCCGGTATGGGACCAGGAAAGGCTATCGTTTCAACGTGGCTGTGTGCGTTGAGTTAGATAATGACTTCAACGGTGTGGTATATGGCACATGGGCGTGGTAACCGTTCGCTCGTTTGTTGCCATTGAGCTTCCTGATGAGCTTAAACGGGAGCTGGATGAAGTTGTCGGTCAGCTAAAATCGGCAGGCGGTCAGTCAGGGGTGAAGTGGGTTGACCCACAGAGCATTCACCTGACACTGAAGTTCCTCGGTGATGTCGCCGTGGACCGACTTGACGAGATAACCGTCGCACTGGCAGAGGCCGTCCGGGGGATTCCGCGCTTTCGACTGGCTGTTGCGGGCCTCGGTGTCTTTCCCAACCCGAGAAGGGTGCGGGTTGCCTGGGTGGGGGTATCCGGGGAGACGGATGTGCTGGAGCGACTCCAGCGGCGAGTAGAGTCTGCCCTGGCACGTCTCGGCTTTGCTGCTGAGTCCAGAAGGTTTACACCTCATCTGACTCTGGCACGGATCCGCGAGCGAGCATCTCCACAGGAGCGCCAGAGATTGGGGCAACTCGTAGACAGCACCAGTTTTGAGTCCAGGCACGGCATAAGCGTCAATGCCGTTCATCTAATGAGGAGCCAGTTGACCGGTCAGGGAGCTATCTACAGTCGGATTAACTCAGTAACGCTGGAGGGGGATAATGAAAGTAGTAAATATCGGTGAAGTTGCCGCCGGTGGCGCGACTGACAACCCTATCTTCCGTGGTGCAGTCAGCGTACAGAACATCATCGGAGAAAGCACCGACGAGTTCCGCGTAATCGTGGTGAATTTCAGCCCCGGTGCGGTGAATGTCTTTCACACCCATACATTCGACCAGGTCCTGTACGTTACCGGTGGGAGGGGAATTGTGGCCACGGAGACCGAGGAGGTGGTGGTGACGCCGGGGACAATCATCTTCATCCCGGCCGGAGAGAACCACTGGCATGGTGCCACCGGGGATTCGGCGTTTGAGCACATTGCCATCATGCCCCCGGGTGAGACCAGCTTCTAGGCTCAGGGTATCGTATTCCGCAGCAGGAGCACGGTAGGAAATACCGGTCTGGTCTATTACACCATATTGTGGTCAGGGAATGGCTGCTCTTGTTCAGACAGAAGGTTGACAAAACTCCCTGTAGGGATAGGCAGTTTTCTTCTTGTGTGGGAAGCAGGCTTTGCCTGCTTCCCACACATATAGATATAGCCCCTTTCTCCAGAGGAAGAAGAGATTCGGCGTTTGAGCACATTGCCATCATGCCCCCGGGTGAGACCAACTTCTAGGCTCAGGGTATCGTATTCCGCAGCAGGAGCACGGTAGGAAATACCGGTCTGGTCTATT
>DAOUVG010000052.1 GCA_030667735.1 Dehalococcoidales bacterium | reverse complement strand
CAAACCCCCTCTGGACTCCCCTTGTTCACCACCCTGCTAGTACCATCGGCCTTACTTGCCGGCAGAACCATCCTGTTCCCCGTGCGGCCCTGATGGGCCGCCTTCCCCATTAATATGATATATATCATTGTGCCTGCCGTCCGGGGGTATTATTATTGTGGTGCAGACCTGAATTGCCTGTGTTTATCACCAGGGGAGGTGAGAGTAATGACGTTCAAGTGTCCCGGTCAGGATATGAGAAACCTGCTAGTATCACTGCACAAGTGCCCCGACTGCGGCGCCGAGGTGGAGATATTCTCCGACGAGGCGAGGGTCAGGTGCCCCAAGTGCGGTACCAGGGTATACCGTGAGAAGGTGCCGTCCTGCATTGACTGGTGCGCTTCCGCCCGCCAGTGCCTGGGTGAGGAGAGGTGGAAGGAGTTGAGGGGCGAGGACTAGTAACGGTTGCCCTGCGGGCAATTGATGGGAGGTGTAAGATGACAACCGGAACGGTCAGGAAAATTATCAGGATTGACGAAGAGAAGTGCACTGGCTGCGGGGTCTGTATCCCGTCCTGTGCCGAGGGTGCCCTCCAGATTATTGACGGTAAGGCGAGATTGGTAAGCGAGAAGTTCTGTGACGGCCTCGGGGCATGTCTCGGTGAATGTCCTGAAGGAGCGATTTCAATCGAGGAGAGGGTGGCCGAGGAGTTCGACGAAGAGATGGCCAGGGAGCGCCTTGCCAGTTGTCAGCAGGTGGAGGAGACGTTGGCTTGTGGCTGTCCCGGGAGCACGGTTACCCGGTTCGAAAAGCCGACAGCAACGGAGACTGCCACCGATACCAGACCCTCCCGGCCTTCGATGCTCGGTCACTGGCCGGTGCAGATGACGCTGGTACCACCAGGGGCGCCGTTTCTTCAGGGGGCCGACCTGGTACTGGCAGCGCACTGCGTGCCGTTTGCCTATGCCGACTTTCATCAGGACTTCCTAAAAGACCACAGCCTGCTGATAGCCTGTCCCAAGCTGGATGACTTTCAGGCACACCAGAAAAAGTTGACTGATATTCTGAGTCAGTCGGACGTGAGGAGCCTGACGGTGGTGCACATGGAGGTACCCTGCTGCTCCGGTCTGGTGCACATGGTACGGCAGGCAATTCAGGCCAGCGGTAAAGATATACCCCTCAAGGAAGTCACCATCGGCGTCCGGGGTGAAGTACTGACGTAGAGTCGTGGTCGGCCACGATCTCGGAGGCGTATGTCAAAGCTCTTTGAAAGGCTGGACCGCAAGAAGGCCAGGGACGCCAGGGTACTGGCCGATTTTGTGAATATCTTCTGCCGTGAGAATCACCGGCAGGAGCCGAAGAGCCTCTTTCCCGGTGAGGATGAAGTCATTCGACAGGCAGCAGGTGACAGACCTCTTCTGCTGTGCTCGGACTGCCATAAACTGCTCTATCACGGCATTGTCAAGCTGCTCCAGTGCCCCTATGACCCCAAGCCGATGTGCAAGAAGTGCCAGACTCCCTGCTACGCTCCTGGCTACCGGGAGAGGATGCGGGAGGTTATGCGCTTCTCCGGTCTCTACCTGGCGAAGCGCGGTCGACTGGACGTGCTGTTTCACTATTTTTTCTGAGGAATCCAATAGTAGCGCACGTGGAAATGCCCCTATTGCATAAGATTAATTTTTGTGGTAAAACAGGTGACGCATTTAGATGCCAAAGATATATCCCTTGAAGTTGCTACCATCAGTATTAAGGAGTACAATTATCGCCTCAAGAGATATTGGAAGAGGAATTGACTTAAAGTTGCTGCGGTAAGAGCTATGAAGGTCACTGTTTCGGTCAGGAAGAAGGGGAAGGCCAGTAAGCAGTCTGTCGCTCATCTCTGCCATCCCATTTCCCACGTACACGGTCAGGTACTCTCACCGCATGCCGGAGGATATTACTGATGGGAACCGAACAGGACCGAACCCTTGATGCACTTCAAACTGCTATCCAGATGGAAATTGATGGCAAAGAGTATTACCTGGAAGCCAGTCGGAAAAGCAGCAATAAGCTGGGCAGGGAGTTATTGCAGACACTCGCTGCCGAAGAAGACACTCACCGGCAGAGATTCCAGAGTATCTTCAACACCATACGGAATAAAAAGGAATGGCCTACGGTTGATTTCCGACCTGAGGGAGGCAAACTACTAAGAACAATACTTGCCCGGGCTGAGGGCAATGACTCCAGTATCAAGGCTTCGGCTACTGAGCTTGATGCGGTGCAGACAGCCATAGACATGGAGAGTAAGACCTATGATTTCTATAAGAGCCAGGGGTCTGATGCTCGCTACGGAGCAGAAAGAGATTTTTACGAGACTCTGGCAGCCGAGGAGAGGGAACACCAGCTAGTTTTGCTTGATTACCATGAATACCTCAAAGACCCGGCAGCATGGTTTGTTAATAAAGAGCGCCCATCTCTGGATGGTGGCTGAACAGGTGCGGGATATCTGGAGCTAGCAGGCGGGGTATGGAAATACAGTACTTACGGAGGGTATAAATGAATCAAATGGCTTTACATAAACTAGGTTACGGTCTGTATATTGTATGCTCAAGAAAGGGAGACAGGCATAATGGGCAGATTGCAAATACCGTGTTTCAGATAACGTCTGAGCCACCCACAATCGCCGTGAGTATCAACAAGAATAATCTAACCCACGAATATATTAAAACAAGTAAAGTCTTTACCGCTTCTGTTCTCAGTCAGGATACTCCACTCTCGTTTATTGGTCACTTTGGCTTCAAGTCGGGCAGGGACATGGATAAGCTTGAAGGCGTTGACTATAAAACAGGTGAGACCCAGGCTCCCGTGGTTACTGAGAATGCCCTCGCTTATCTGGAAGCCAGGGTGATTCAAGACGTAGATGTGGGAACCCATACTATTTTTATTGGAGAGCTTGTGGGAGCAGAGGTCCTTGGAGAAGGCGAGCCGATGACCTATGCCTACTATCACCAGGTCAAACGGGGCACCACTCCCAAAACAGCTCCCAGCTATATTGAGAAAAAGAAGGAGACGAAATCTGAAATGGCTAAATACGAATGTTCTGTTTGTGGCTGGGTCTATGACCCGGAACTGGGTGACCCCGATGGCGGGATTGAACCGGGGACACCTTTTGAAGACATACCTGATGACTGGGTATGTCCCGTCTGTGGAGCGACCAAGGATGAATTCGAAAGGATAGAATGACATGAGGCCGAGAGAAATAAAGGCAGGCATTCACTGGGTAGGTGCCATTGACTGGGACCGGCGTTTATTCGACTCTCTGATACCACTTCCCGATGGTACAAGTTATAACTCGTATTTAATTGAGGGTACGGAGAAGACTGTGCTTATCGATACCGTCGACCCTGCTATGCAGGACGTGTTACTGGACCAGCTGAGTGAACTCGGCGTTAAACGTATCGACTATGTAGTTGCCAATCATGCTGAGCAGGACCATTCCGGTACTATCCCCCGGGTGCTGGAGAAATATCCCGAAGCGAAAGTGGTATGCACCCCCAGGTGTAAGGACATGCTCATCGACGTGCTCATGATTCCGGAAGAGAAGGTCATAACAGTCAACGATAAAGAGACCATTTCGCTGGGGGATAGAACGCTGGAGTTTATTCATGCCCCCTGGGTCCACTGGCCGGAGACTATGCTTACTTACTTGAGGGAAGACAGGATACTGTTCCCCTGTGATTTCTTCGGCTCCCACCTGGCTACAACCGACCTGTATGTCAGGGATGGAGGGCAGGTCTATGAGGCAGCCAGGAGATACTACGCGGAAATCATGATGCCCTTCCGGACTATTATTCAGAAGAACCTGGATAAGATAAAGGACTACGCCATTGACATCATTGCTCCCAGCCACGGCCCCATGCACGATAGACCCGAGTTTATCCTGAATGCCTATCATAGCTGGGCATTCGACGAACCAAAGAACATCGTGGTGCTGCCCTACATCTCGATGCACGGCAGCACCCGCAAGATGGTGGAGTATTTTGTCGGTGCTTTGATTCAGAAAGGCGTGACCGTGAAGCAGTTCGACCTTGCCGTAACCGATATCGGGAAACTGGCCATGGCCCTGGTGGATGCGGCGACAGTTGTTATCGGGACACCCACTGTTCTCACCGGTCCGCACCCGAATGTCGCCTACGCGGCCATCCTGGCGAATGCTCTGAGACCCAACCTGAAATTCATCTCTATCATCGGTTCCTATGGCTGGGGAGGTAAGGCCGTTGAGCAACTCGCTGCCCTCATTCCCAACCTGAAGGTAGAAATACTGGAGCCGGTGTTGAGCAAGGGCTTTCCCAGGGAAGCCGGTTTCAGTGCGCTGGACAAGCTGGCAGCTAGTATTGCCGAAAAACATAAAGAATATGGCTTTGCCTGATAGCTCTCCACAAAAGGAGGAGAGAATAGGTATGCGATTACCGAGAAGAGGGAGGAGCTGGTAAAGTAATTACCTCATTCGGTGGTTACCCTTGCACGATATACCTTGGCCTGTTGGCAGGATGACCTTATTATGAATGCAAGTATTTCGTGCCTGGAAATCATAAGCCAATACTAGTATGAAAGGAGGAGAGAAATGCCAGAAGAGAAGAAAGTCTACACTACCGGTTTCGGCGCACCAGTCGATAACGATCAAAACAGTATAACTGCAGGCAGTACCGGCCCCATACTGATGCAGGATACACACCTTCTGGAAAAGCTGGGGCATTTCGACCGGGAGCGTATCCCAGAACGTGTTGTCCATGCCAAAGGTGCCGGAGCACATGGCTACTTTGAGGTTACCGCCGACGTAACCAAGTACACCAAGGCAAAGTTCTTGTCCGAAATCGGTAAGCGCACCGATGTCTTCGTCCGCTTTTCCACTGTGGGTGGTGAGAAGGGATCGGCAGATGCGGAAAGAGACCCCCGCGGATTCGCAGTCAAGTTCTACACTGAAGAAGGCAATTACGACATGACCGGGAACAACACCCCCGCCTTCTTCATCCGTGACCCGCTGAAATTCCCTGATTTCATTCATACTCAGAAACGCCACCCGGGCACCAACCTTAAAGATGCGGACATGTTCTGGGATTTCCTTTCTCTGACCCCGGAATCTATCCATCAGGTTACCATCCTCTTTTCCGACCGGGGGACACCCAGGACATTCCGAAACATGAACGGTTACAGCAGCCACACATTTAAGTGGTACAACACAAAGGGTGAATATTTCTGGGTACAGTATCACTTCAAAACGGAGCAGGGAATCCAGAATCTAACCCGTGACGAAGCCACCGAAATGAAGGGGAAAGACCCTGATCATGCAACGCGCGACCTTCATGAGGCTATTGAAAGAGGTGAATACCCATCCTGGCGGTTGGAAATGCAGATTATGACCCCGGAGCAGGCCAGGGAATATCGCTTCGATCCTTTTGATATCACCAAAGTCTGGTTCCATGCTGATTTTCCACCTATCACCATAGGTCGTATGGTACTCAACCGGAATCCCCAAAATTACTTTTCCGAGGTGGAGCAGGCTGCTTTTTCTCCTGCGAACTTCGTTCCTGGAATTGCAGCCTCACCAGACAAAATGCTACAGGGGAGGCTTTTCTCCTACCATGACACTCATCTACACCGCCTGGGGCCTAACTATCATTTGTTGCCCATCAACAGACCCAAGGCGACAAGAGTTAATTACTACCAGCGTGACGGTTTCATGAATTTTACCGACAACGGTGGTGACAGCCCGAATTATTACCCCAACAGCTTTGATGGTCCGGAACCGCAAGCGGATGTTGCTGAGCCCCCGGTTGAAGTATCCGGACAAGCCGCTCGTCAGTCTTATACCCATCCTAATGATGATTTCTTCCAGGCCGGAGAACTCTATCGAAGGGTGATGACCGATGAGGACAGAGAGCACTTGATTGGCAATATTACAACACATCTTTGCAATGCGCAGAAACGGATTCAACTGCGCCAGACTGCTATCTTCTGTAAAGCTGATGCGGAATATGGCCGCCGTGTAGCCGAGGGGCTGGGTCTCGACAGTCAGGAGGTAGAAAACATGGCTGAGATGTCTCAGGAGGAACGAGCTAAGGCTACGTCTTAGCTCGAAGATAAAACAGAATAGTGACTTTCCCTGGAAGTATCTACCTTAAAGGAGGAGTAAATAGGTATGAGATTACCGAGAAGGGGGAGGGGCTAGTATAATAGCCACCTCAATTCAGGCTTAATCTTATAAGGACGCCTTACTCTGGTAAGGCGACAATAAGGGCGTACAATAAAAGGTTATTGGGATAAACAGCTTAAATATGGGAGGAACTAATGGACAAAGATGGAATTATTGCCCTTTTAAATCAGGACCTTGAGGGTGAGCATGGTGCCATCATTCAGTATCTAACACATGCTTATGCTATGGGCGAAGGTGAGATAGCTTGTGAGATTGAGCCACTCGCCAGGGATGAAATGCGCCACCTGGACTGGCTGGCGGAGGCTATCATAGAACTGGGTGGTGTCCCCAGTTTAGAGCGGGGTAAGATGCGCATGGGTGGCGAGTCAGTAGCTGACTGGATGAGAAACGATGTGCTTCTGGAAGAAGATGGCATAAATCTATATCGGGAGCACATCAAGATTATAGATAACCCTAAGATAAAGAGGCTATTACAGCGTATCCTGTCTGACGAAGAATCACACCACGGTGATTTCGAGCACTTCGTTAACAAGGCGCAGAAGGAAGGGGCCAAAGATGTGAGGGGTAGTCGTACGGACAAGGTTGTCCAGACTCTCAACTGGGGTATCGAGCATGAGTATACGGTTATTCTGCAATATATGTTCCAGTCATATAAAACCACCAATCCGGAGGCCAAAAAGCAAATGGAAGACCAAGCTGTTAACGAGATGCAGCACCTGGGCTGGCTCGCCGAAAAGATAATCGATATCAACGGCGATCCGAGAATTGAACACACCGAGGTTGATCGGTCAACCAGGACTGCTGATATGCTCCGAGCTGACATCAAGATTGAGCAGGAGGTAGCAGCGGCATATGACCGTGCCGCCAGCGAGACTGAAGACCCTGATTTGAAACAGCTCCTGCTTCGTATCAGAGACCATGAAATATACCATACTGCGATTTTCAATGACCTGCTAAAGGAAGAGGAGTAGTAATAAGTAAGAACTCAGCCAGTAAGGAGATGAATTATGCAGTTCCAGGATATACTGAAAGCCGCAGAGTCCGAGGGAAAGGAAAAGCATGTACCGGTCATTGAAATCGGTAAAGGCAAAGGGGAAGGCGGGACTGACATTGTCCATGTGGTGGTAGGCAAAGAAACGCCGCACCCCAACACGGTGGAGCATCACATCGATTGGGTTGAGCTATTCGGGGTGAAGCAGAACGGACAGGTGATAAACCTCGGTCGAGCTGCCTTTGCCCCTGCCTACACCAGTCCCAATGTCAGGTTCCAGGTGCCGGTGACAGAATTCATGGCTTTCTGTGCCCTTGCCTACTGTAATGTACACGGTGTGTGGGAAAACTGCCTGGAAGTCTGAGCAGGTACTGATAATAAACGTAACCTGTAAATATCAAGCTGCTCCAGTGCCCCTGTGAACCCAGGCCAATATGCAGGAAGTACGAGACTCCCTGCTACGCTCATGGTTACCGGTAGAGGGCGCGGGAGACAGTACGCTTCGCCGGCCTCAATCCCGGCCTCTATTATTGCCGGTATGGGATAGGTCTATTCTCTCAGGAAAACAGCTGTTCTCGTTTCTCCTGGTACCTACCGGCAGTGGGGAAAGGGATAAGGTGGATGAGGTATTGCCACATGAGAAGGCGGCCTGTACCATAACTAACTACACAGGTATTCTCCGGTGGCAACCAGTATCGGCTATACTGGACGAGTACGACCACTTTATTTTCCGAGGGAATTATGGTAAATTGTTGGGGTTAGGAGTGTAGCTCAGTTGGTAGAGCAGCGGTCTCCAAAACCGCCGGTCGGGGGTTCGAGTCCTCCCACTCCTGCCAGATTTCACACTCGTTGGGTCCTGATATTGCCTGGTACCTGCACCTATTCCACCTCTCGTGCCGACATTTTGCCGACATACTTCTTCAGACGATAAGGTGTTCATGGTAACCCTTGCCACCCTGGGCGGCTTAACCACTTTAGCCATATTACGTACCACCAAGCCCATCCTCACGCCATAATCTAATGCCTTTGATAATATGCGGTGATGATAGACCACACTTCTAGCTGATAGGCCACCTTTTCCATCAGCTCGTCCAGAAGCAAGCTTGCCTGCATAATAGCTTTGGATTTGTTGAGCCTGTAATTCATTAAGAGGAACCTTCCCAAGTGAAGGTATGATATGACATTCAACAATAGAGGTATAACTTTCCTGTGTTCTGTCAGTTGTGTTCATAGAAGCATAATCTCTTAACCACTGCACCAATAGTTCACCCAGTGTTATCTTGTTAGGTTTGACCCATGAGCCGTTTTCTAATGAAAGCAGGATTTCTCTCAGGGAACGTT
>DAOUVG010000147.1 GCA_030667735.1 Dehalococcoidales bacterium | reverse complement strand
GAGAGATCAGGCTAGGGGCTTCGGCCCCTCTCAGAAGAGGGAGCGCCCCTAAGAAGGGGCGGTGCCTCTGGACTCCCGTTTTTTCCTGTCATTCTGAGCCGGAGCCCTGAGCGGAGTGAGGTATCACCAGTACCTGGTTGCACAAATCCGCGCAACATTCAGATTGCTTCGGTGTCTCTTCGCTTTGCTCAGAGCCCCCACTCGCAATGACATGAGAACAGCGTGTCACCCTGAGATTACCTGCGGGCGTTGCCAGTAGGTAGGAGCCCTGAGTGTAAGAGAAGGGGAAGCGAAGAGGAAGCGGAATATCTATGCATTTTACCGGAAGGATGTTGCCACGAGATTGCTTCGGTGTCTCTTCGCTTTGTTCAGAGCCCCGACTCGCAATGACAACGTAGCTTAAGAGAGTGGGGTCGAGCTATAACACCCGACCCCACTCCGCTCCGGGGGCGCTGCCACCCCCACCGGGAGAGGAAAACCTCCCGGCAGCTGTCGGAAACTAGTTTCCGGTAACGATGACATCCTCGCCCAGCGTCTCGCCACGGATTTCCGGCTTGTAGTAGGAGTACACCTCGGAGCTAACACCCCTGGCTTTCACGGGGTACATTGCCCTCGCCTGGAAGGTGAAGGATATCCGGTCACCGGTAAACATATCCTCGATGTAGAATATCACCTTGCGTCCGGCAACATCGTAGCGCTTGATACTGGCCTCCCCTTCGACAGCAGCCGCGATGGTCTCCGCCACCGGGGTAAAGCCAGTCGGTACGGAGATATCGGCAACTATCATCCCTGCCGTCATGGGCACCGGTGGGTTGAATGCCAGTTCCACCGATACGGTCACGAGGTCGTTCACCTCGACATCAGTGACGTCGTAGTCAACGTCTATGCTCAGGATTTCCTCGCCTCTCTCCGCTTCAGGCAGGTTGTACCTGCGTACCACCTGTGCAACGGCCTCACCCTTGCCGGTGACGCCTATCTCGACCTCACGGTCGACCGGTATCGCCACCACCTGGAGGACATCGAAGTTGTCCTGGGTCAGCCTGAGTTGCTTACTGACTCCTTCGGTGCTGATGGTTATTGTCAGGTCAACATCTGCCCTGGTGCCGGTGGAGTACTCTGTTAACGCCTGAAGGGTAACCACCGTGTCTTGAGTAGAACCATAGCCTCCGTAGGCATTTCTGCGCGATACCAGCCACTTTGAGGAGCGTGACGCATTGAAGACATCGCCACGCTTGATGAGAGCCAGGGTGGCATAGGCAGTAGTCTCAATCTCGGTGCTTCGACTCTGGCCTCCCGGCATGCGGCCGGTGATTCCCTTGCCTTCCACAGGCATCGGCCCCTCTCCGGCACCCCAGTGCAGGCCTTCCTCGTCTTCCTGGGCCATATCCATCAGCTTCCGGTAAACTTCATCGCTTTTGTCGCTGCCGGCAAGCTCCAGGGCGTAGGCAGTGAGTGCCACAGTGTAGGCGTCATCCATTCCGCTGAGCCTGCCTTCAAGGTAAGCTACCGCCCTGTCAGCACCAGTAGTGTCCCCGGCTTCCATCAGAGCTATGGCAACATAGGCAGTCAGGGCATTTTTGCCGGACATCCCGCCCAACATCTCCTGGTGATGTACAAACCCGACGGCGTCAAAGGAGCCGTCCTGGTTCTGGTGGCCCTTAATCCACGTCCTGGCCTCATTGAGCACACTATCGTCGATATACATGAGGTCCCTGGCCTGGGCGAAGGACTTAAGGACAAAGGCAGTCAACCACAGGCTACCCTCATCATCGCTCTGACCGAAAGCGGAGAAGCTGCCGTCATTACGGCGGTAGGTCAACTGCTTCTGGTAACCGGTTATCATCAGTTTCTCGGCCCTGGCCATTATCTCAGGCTTGACCTGCCCGCTCTCCTGGAGGTACCTGGTGATGAAGATATCGGGCGCCAGTGTTATCATGTTCTGCTCGCCACAGCCGAAAGGCATCTGGATAAGCTCTTCCAGTCCTTCAATGGTCTGGGTGAGGTAGCTGGAGGTCACCGTCAGGTATGCCCGGCCGGAACTCAGCACGGCATCGAATGGGACCATCGTTGAAATAGTCCTGTGTTCTCCATCCGACAGGGTGAGGTTATCAACCACCTCTCGGGAAACTCCCTCCGGCTCGATGCTGATGGTCTTTATCATGGCATCGGCTGCCTGCTGACTACGCGCCGTAACCTTGATTTCTTTGATGCCCAGCCCTGTCGGTCGAATCATGAATGAGGCTCCGCCAATATCGTTGGCAGCAATCTCAACCGTTTGGACAGTCTCGTCCAGTAAGTCGAACCAGTCGGCTTCTTCAATCTCCACCTGCACGCTCTGCGGTTCGTCCAGGTAGTTGTAGATGGCTACCTGCACCGGGAACTCCTCACTCCTTATCGCCGAGTACGGCAGGTCTATCTTGAGGAAGAACGGCTGGAACGCCCGCAGTTGGTCCTCTCCTATTCCCAGTCCTTTCTCTCTGGATATGGCGATGGCACGCAGCATCCAGGTTGTGATGGTATCCGGCACAGTCACTGTCAGAGAGGCCAGGCCATCGGTATCAGTAGCTACGGTCTGCCACAGCCAGGTCTCGGGGAAGAACTGTCGCACCCGCTGCACCTCGGCCAGTGCACCATCACCGGCATCACCGACCACAGGAGCCGGCACAGCCTCCTCAACCTCCATCGCAGCCTCTTCCACAGCCATCCCCTTCATGGCCAGGTCCCTGGACTCGGATTCATACTCCTTGCCTTCCGGTATAAGTTTGTTGCTCAGCACTATCACACCGGCGTCCTCGAAGACGTCCTTCGCCCCCCTGGTGGTGATTGTCGGGTATATCGAGACTTCGTGCAACTCCACCTGGGGTTTCATGTAGAGCTTTTCCAGTTCGTCGAAGACCTGCTGGAGATTGAGCCGGTTCTCGGCAAGGATGAAGACCGATTTGTCCACAACGGCAATGCCCACCCTGGCCTCGCCCTCGGTGGTGAGGTTGATGTCCACTTCGGTGCCCGGCCCGGCTTCCTCTTTGCTGAACTCCACCGTTACGTCGTGCGGGTACTCCGGTATGACCTGGAACGGTATATAGTCCGCGGCGACCTCGCTATTGGGGAGAATCTGGTAGACGAGGAGCCTGGCGGATGGCGTCATCATCGGGGTGGTATCGAAGGCAATCGTGCTGCTCCCTGTATAATCGGTAAATACCACCTTGTCGCGCGATACGACCTCGTAGTAGAAATTAGCTGCCCGCCGGGTGGAGTTGACATGGAACTCTATCTGTTCCCCTATTCGCGGGGTACCTTCACTCACCTGCTCCACGTGTATGAAGTTCCCCGAAGGCGAGTAGGAAGCCTGCAGGGTCACTGAAGCCCCGGTGTCCCCAGCGCGGGCATCAATAATCATGGCGACCGCTTTATCCGGCGGCGTAGCGGTAACAATCGCCTTCCCCTTGCTGGTGTTAACGCTCTTTTCCTCGGTCTTTATTTCCTCGTACTCACTATCAAGGTAACGTATCCACAGCTCCACCTGCTTGTCCACCGGTTCATTACCAGGCGTCTCGGTGATTACCAGGAAGCCAAATTCCAGGCCCGGTTTGAAGACCATGCCCTCCGGTATCAGCTGCAAAATCAACGGTGATTCGGCGACCGAGAGCAGTCGGCTGGTATGCTCCTCGTACCCGGTGGCCGTCTCTCGAACTGTTATGTCAAGCATAACGTTGCCCTTGCCGCCGGCCTCGGGAACCCCGGCCACGTAACGTACCGGTGGCAGCTCAAACTCCGTCTCGCCGTCTATTGCCTCGTAGAAGGTGGCATACTCCTGCCACTCGCCGACATAGCGTGAGGCCCTGATTTCCAGCTCTCCCTTCACCGGTTTACCGAAGCTATACTCCGAGCTCACCTTGCCTGTTAAGGGTTCGTTCACCAGGAACCAGTCCCTGGGAAGCTCTACCTTGACCTCGTACTTAGGGAGCACGTACTTTTCCACCCGTACATCAAGCTGTGTCTTCCCCTTCTCCGTGATGGCATTTATCTTCCAGACGCCTTCGTTAGGTTCCGTGGAGATGGGCAGGTCGATATCGACCATCCCGAAGTCATCCGTCTGTACTTCTTTGCGGAATATCTTTATCCCCCTGGCGTCAAGGACCTCCACAACTACCTGACCGACTTCAGCCATGAGTTCACCATTGAGCGTGACCACCTTCATGTGCATCGTCTGGCCGGGTTTGTATATCGGCTTGTCCGTTTCCAGAAAAACGAGAAGGCTCTTCTCCACGACTACCGTCGCCGTGTCTTCAAAACCCTCTACCTTCACCTGGACCTGATACTGCCCTTCGGCAATATCGTGAACGTCAATCTCTATCGTTCCCTTGCCCTTAATGGTCTTGCTGGCCTGGACTATCTCCCTGCCATCCTTCAACAGCGAGACCTGGACATTACCAGACACCAGGCTTTCTCCCTGGAAAAGCGCCAGAGAGACCGACTCTGTGCTACCGCTGTGCAGAACTCGCGGCACCATTGCCATGTAGCTTTCCACCGGTCCTGCACAGGTACAGGCCGGCATAATCGAGCCAACCAGCGCCAGAAGCAGGATTACGGTGGCTACCTTTATCTTTCCTGACCTCTTCATGGTCCCCCCTTTTGATACTCCCGGTATCTCGCCTTATCCCGAAATAGATATATCCCGATTAAGACAGACCATCTGCATCGATGTTATTGTATTATACGACCTGCCGGCAGAAGTATCACAGGGGAATAGCAGCGTGTTTTCCCAACCCGGGGTTCGGCCTGCGCAGGCCTTCCCGACGCAGTACTATATGTAGCGGATGCG
>DAOUVG010000305.1 GCA_030667735.1 Dehalococcoidales bacterium | reverse complement strand
TAAAATGGAGACGATTTCCCCATCTATATCAGGAAGTATTCGCGCCGATGTTTCGGCAACGGTAACCTCTGCACCCAGCTTTGAAAATATGGTGGCAAAGGCCATACCGATGGCACCGCCACCGATAATAAGTAATGACCGGGGAATCTCCGTCAGCTCCATGGCCTGGTCTGTGGTGAGAACTCCGTCTCCGCCGGGTACAGCCGGCTTTTTTGCCCTGGTACCGGTGGCAATGAGTATTTTCCGTGCGGTAATACGGCTGGTAGAACCGTCCGGTAATACTACATCTACCTCCGATGGTGAAGCCAGTATACCCCTCCCCGAGATAACCTCAGCACCGTTCCCTTCCAGCAGCAGCTTTACTCCGCCGGTAACCGTCCGGACAACAGTATCCTTGCGGGCTATCATCCTGGCGAAGTCGACCTCAGCCGCTCCCAGGTTTACCCCGTAGTCTTTGGCCTTCCTGGGCATCTCCAGGAACTCAACACCTCTGACCAGTGCCCGCATCGGGATACAGCCGCGGTTGAGGCAGGTCCCGCCCACGGTATCCTCTTCAATCAGAGTAACACTGCCGCCAAGCTGCCGGGTGCGTATTGCCGCCACATAGCCCGCAGGACCACCACCAATGATAATCAGGTCTTTATTTTCCATGCCGCGTTCCTTTCTTTACCCGCAGTGTTTTTTTCGTTACAGCAACAGAAGCCCGGGGTTCTCCAGTACCTCTGTCAGCCGAAGTATAAACATCGTGGCAGGAGCACCATCGATAACCCGGTGGTCGAAGGTGAAGCTGTAGGTCATTATCGGTCTGATTACAATCTGCCCTTCACGCACCACCGGCCGGTCTACTATGGGCCCGGTGCCGATTATGGCTGATTCGGGCTGGTTGATTATCGGTGTTCCGAAACCATATCCACCGCCAAACGCCCCGAGGTTGGTAACGGTGAAGGTACCGCCGGTGACGTCATCCGGCATAAGTTTACCGGTCCTTGCCTGCTCCACCATCACCTTCAGTTCACGGTTTATCTCCACCAGGGACTTCCTGTCGGCGTTCTTCACAACGGGCACTATCAGTCCGCCGCCCGTTCCCCCTTCGATGGCCACGGCAACACCAACATTGATGTCCTCCCAGAGCTTTATCTCATTCTCGATAAGGCTGGCATTCACTATCGGGAACTCTCTGAGTACTTTAGCGGCAGCCAGCACTAATATATCCGTGTAGGTTATTCTTGCCCCGATAGTCTCTTCCTGTTTCACCAGGGTTGCGCGGAGCTTCTTTAGCTCGGTCATTTCTATCTCACCCATCTGGGTAAGCTGAGCAGAAATAGAGAGGCTGCGATGCATATGCTCGGCAATTACCTTCCTCATGCTCTTCAGGGGTAGAGTGCTCTTGACCCGCTTGCCCTGGTAGACCTCGCCGGTGGCCGGTATCTCGGACGCTGCTGTCGCAGTTTCAGCCTTTACCGGCACGTCACCCCTTTCTTTAGCTTCAATCGCCTTCTCAATGTCCTCTCGAACGATTCTACCTTCGGGGCCGGTCCCGCTAACTGTGCTAATATCTATCATGTTCTCTTCGGCCATTTTTCGTGCCACCGGAGATATGCGGACACGCTTCTGCTCTCCGGTAGCCGCCGGAACACCGGTAGCCGCCGGAACACCGGGCTCCACACTGGCAGATGGTTTTTGTTTTTCTTCAGCCTGTGCTGCCGTCGCACCGGCCTCAGACGTATAAATCTCGCCGGGAGGTTCTTTTCGTAGTCCCTCAAGCTCCGTGTCTGTCTCGACAATCATACCGACGACCCTGGCTACCGGCGCTATATTATCCGCCGACATCATGATATGCACCAGGCCACTGGCAGCAGCCTCAACCTCCCACTCCGTCTTCTCCGTCTCTATAGTCAGGACAACGTCCCCCTTCTCGACGCGCCCCCCTTCACTGACCTTCCACTCGACCAGCGTGGCCTCAGTCATCTGCATTCCCAGTTTGGGTATCGCTATGTATTCTGCCATGCCATAACCCCCGGTCCATTAGTTTATTATCTGTCTGTGCTTATGCAGCGCGCCTATGCGGCGCGTTCCTGTACGGTAAAGAACCCCTGTGAGGCCGCCTCCCGAACTACTCTGATTATGTCAACAACAGGCGGCCCGTCACGCTCGACTCTCACTCCGACTTCATCGTCACCACCCACCACAAGCTCTCTTTCACCATCAAGGGCAAGAAGGCAGGGTTTCACCGTTAACGAGACTTCCTCGCCAAAACTTAACTTTCGGTATTTCCGGATACTGATTTCTTTAATAATCCCGGGGAGCACCGCTGCCCGACACCTCAGGCCCCCCTCACCAAGCTCCAGGTACAGACCAAAGTCGTCATCCGGTCCCACCGGGTAGACACTGCCACCGATAGCAGACAGCCCGATGCTCTCCGGCTCGGCACGGGTACAGATAACCTGCCTCACCTCGTCGAGATTCCACACCGCTCTGGCGCCGACAAAGGCCTGCTCGAGGACCACAACATCGACCAGTGCCATATCGCATTCCCTGCCGTTCCGGGTGATTATCAACCTCTTATTGACTGAAACTACCTTGTCCATGTCCACAATGCCCTGTGCGACAATCCCGGCAGCAAT
>DAOUVG010000030.1 GCA_030667735.1 Dehalococcoidales bacterium | reverse complement strand
CGGAATCATCGGTATGGACCCGATGGATATCGCTACTACCCGCTATGCCCACGAGCGCGGTCTGGGAGTGGGCAGTCTCGACAGCATAGAAGTAGTCGGGGAAAGCATCTAGAGTGTCACCACCAGTGACTTCCGGCTCCCTGTCAGTGCCAAACGAACACTCCTCAGGAAGATACCCGCCCCTCTATCCAGGTTCGTGGTGGGCCAACTCTCCGTCAGGCCAAAAGTGGTGGAGCAGCAGTGTACGGCGTGCGCCGAGTGTGTCAGGGCGTGCCCTACCGGGGCAATCACTATCCAGGGCAAGAGCGCCGGCGTTGCCGGCGTCGCCGTCATCGACCGCGCCATCTGCATAGAGTGTATGTGCTGTCACGAGGTCTGCCGCTTCGACGCAATCGTCACCGGACGCACGGTCATCGGCAGCGCGGTCAGCCTTGCTGCCGACGCCGTGAGGAAGCTGCTCGGAAAATGACCCCTTATATCGTGCTTTTCAGCACGATATAAGCCTTTACTTCTTGCCCGGTATCTTATCCAGCTCGGGTATCGCCCAGGCAAGGTCCAACTCCGCCAGCTTGTCAGCGGTAGGCGACGCCGTCTCGGCATCCCATCCAGCCATACCGTAGTAGCTCTTTATAGCCGCCTGGAATGCTTCCCTGTCCAGACCCTTACCCTGCCGAGGTCCGCTGCTAACACCTGTGTACAGGCGCTCCGGCACGAAGTCATCCTTCGCAGTGAGACCCTCTCGGGCGTTGAAGAGCCGGGCCAGAGCCAGTGCACGTTCGCCGACCTTCTCCAACTCCCAGGCATTAGTATTCCAACCGGTAACCGCACTGATAAGCTCAGCCATCCGATTGGGGTCATACGGCAAGAACATACAGGTAATGGCACAATTCTTGAAGTGCTGCCAGTTGACCAGGTACCAGAAGGAGCGGACTTTGGACAGACCGAGGTCAAACGGGTCGAGCGGTTCTTGAATGCCCAGGGCTGACATGGTTGGGTTGACGCGCATGAACTCAACGTCGTGGATGTTGTGCATGTGGTCTGCCCCGGTAGGTGAGACAGCGTAGCCCATCCCGAGTCCAACCTTGCCCCTGGGGTCATGCATGGGCAACTCCTGCCCTTTGATATGCATGGCATACTGGCTGGCGCCTCCGCCTATCTTCTCCGCGGCACGCTTGGCACCCTCCGCCAGTATATCGCCCAGTCCTTCACGCCGCCCTATCATCTCCACCATCTTCATCATCGCTTCGGCATTGCCGAACTTCAGTTCTATACCGCCGGTGTCCTTCTCGGTCAGGATACCGTTCTCAAAACATTCCATAGCAAATGCGATAGTTGTACCGGTGCCGATGGTGTCCAGTCCCAGGGCATTGCAGGTCTGGTTGCCATGAGCAATAGCCTTGAGGTCATCTATCCCGCAGAGCGAACCGAGGGAGCCGATGGTCTCGTATTCGGGCCCACCATAGACGCGCTCCACATTGTACGGCGGCCCAACTTCAACAACACGCTTGCAATTGACGGGACAGGCAGTGCAGTTGTCGGTGTCCACCATGATAGTCTCGGCCATTGCCTGTCCGGTGATTTTCTCAAAGCCGTCGAACTGCCCTTCCTGGAAGTTCTTCGTGGGCAGTATCCCCATGGCGTTCAGTCCACCAACTCCACCAGCGGTACCGAAGGAAGCGAACCCGCCCATAAACCGCTTGATGACATCGGCGGTAGCGGCGGCAATCTCGCGTACCTTCTCCTGGTTGGCCACCTTCAGAGAATTGCTCCCACGTACGGCGATGGCCTTCAGCATCTTGGAGCCCATGACAGCACCCAGCCCGCAACGCCCATAGTAGCGGTTGATGTCGTTGGCGATAGCGGCCAGCCGCACCAGCTTCTCACCGGCCGGGCCTATCTGCGTGACACGCACTCTCTTGTCGCCCAGTTCCTCCTTGAGTTGACTGTCCACCTCGGCGGTGGTCTTACCCCAGAGGTGAGCGGCGTCCCGAATTTCCACCTGGTCATCCTTAATCCAGAGGTACACGGGTTTGTCCGCCTTACCTTCAAATATAATGGCATCCCATCCGGCGCGTTTCAACTCTGCCGGCCAGAACCCGCCTGCCTGAGCATCCCCCCAGCCACCGGTAAGGGGAGACTTGGCACCAACTCCGCTACGGCCACATCCTGCGGCAGGAACACCGGAAATCACCCCTGCCGTAAAAATCAGCTTGTTCTTCGGTCCCAAGGGGTCAATACCCGGTTCCAGCTCCTTGACCAGGTAATAGCCAATCAAGGCAGTCCCACCGAAGTACTCCCGGTAGAACCTAGCATCAGGCTCTTCGATGGAGGTCTGCCTATCGGTAAGGTTCACCCTCAGAATCTTACCAGTATATCCGCCGGGTGATTCTTCAGTCATGAATCAAGCCTCCTTAACGTATTTGTTGATGCATTTTATATCATTGGCAATCAGTAAAGCAATACTAACTCTGCGGGCATCGCCAACAAATGAGCACGGTAAATCGTCAGTTCCCAATGCTCAAAATCTTGTAACGCATCTTACCGGCAGGCACTGTCACCTCTACCTCATCGCCCGCCGCCCGTCCGACTACGGCTTTCCCTATCGGGGAAACGTTGGAAATCTTGCCGGCGGCAGGGTCTACCTCATTGGAACTCACCAGAGTGTAACGGACCTCTTCTCCTGATGCCAGGTCCTTCAGCACGACATCATCACCGATGCTAATCCTGTGCCTGCTCGCTCGCTCCCCATCCATGATTACCGCCGCAGCCAGGACTCCCTCAAGTTCCAGGATTCTCCCTTCCAGGTAACCACGCTGCTCCTTAGCTGCATCCAACGGGGCATTCTCTTTGAAGTCTTTATCCGCGGCTGCACTACGGATATCTTCTATCAACTGTGGACGTTTATCCAGCAGTACTGTCAGTTCGACCTTCAGTTCGTCGTATCGCTGCTGTGTCAGGAGAACAGAATCACGCTCTCTGGACGCTGACACGGCCTTACTCTTTACCTTACGTGCCTTAAGGTGAACCGCCAGATTAAGCCGACTCCACCCCTGCTTCCTGGCGTGAGCCAGAAAACCCCGTATCAACTCAAGTTTCCGCGCATAGTCCGTGTCCGACCGAGACGACTGCTCGGCGTAGTTCGCTACCTGTGGAGGAGACATCCCGGTTAACGCCTGTTCCGTTCCGTACCAACGGACAAACCGGTAGATTTCATGCTGGCTGGCCTCTCTCTCCCCATCCGGCAGGCCAGCCAGAAAGCGGCGCGCAGCCTCACCAAGTCGGATATCCTCATTACCGCCGGTCACTTTAATACTTCCTCCTGTACAACCCTGTAATCAGTCCCGTCACCCGCGGCACACTTAATCAGAGCGCTTTCACCTTCGTCCGGTGGGCTACTCCCGACCGGGCATACGGTCCTTCAGGCGCGCCGGCAGCTTCATTGACCCGATGACCTTGCGAAAGACCTCGAAGCTGATTACGCGGGATACAGCACTCCCGTGCCAGTCAAAGGAAAGGTCCTCTGCGTTGAGCAGGGCTTCAAGGATGCCGGACGATTCCATTATGTCAAACAGCCGGTCAATCTGCCGGTCACTGAAGCGCTCGTAGACTCTCCGGGCCCAGTAGCCTGTCCTCAACTCCGATCCGAGTCTCTGCTTCCATTCCCGCTGGTAGCCAGCCAGGTTCCCGGCCGAGAGGTTGTCTACGGACAGAGCGCTGTGCAGGTGTTCCGCCGCGATGTTGGCGCAGAGTAACCCGTAGTAGACACCACCGCCGGTGATGGGTTTCACCTGTCCGGCAGCAGTACCGACAACCAGCAGCCTGTCACCATAGGTCTTCGGCAACGGTTTCAGGGATATTCCTCCGTGCAGCACCTCGACATCAGCCGAAGCTATCTTCCCCCGGTCAGCCAGGAACGAGAGCAGCTTTCTGAGATAGACCTCCGGAGTCCGCCGCGAAAGCAGCCCGGCAAGTCCCATGCCGGAGGTAGTCGGCACCATCCAGGCAAAGAACGAAGGGGCTACTTCCCGGCCCAGGTATACTTCTACTTCCTCAACTCCGGGCGCACTGACCTCTGCCTGTACCCCGGCAACGAAATCGCCAGTCCTGCCCAAGCCGAGTCGCTCGGTCAGGCCGGGTCTGAAGCCCGTAGCGATAACTGCCGCCCTGGCTTCAAGATGAACCGGCTCGTTACCGCGAACCGCCTTAATCCTGACCCGGTCGTCGGCAACCTCGATATCCCTTACGAGGGCTGCTACCTCGTAGTGAGCGCCCCTTCCCTGAGCCCTGCTAATCATGGAGACATTGAGCGATACTCTATCGACAATGGCAGCCTGGGATTTCGGCCGCCACAGCTTGAGCGATTTGCCCGATGGTGAGAACACCCGGGCGCCCTTCACCCATCGCATGATGATGTCTTCCCCGATGGCAAAGGATGTGACACATTCACGGCCAATAATCCCGGTGCAGCAGACGGGTTCCGTCAGGCTGCGCTTACCTTCCACGACCACCACGTTATGACCCATCGCAGCCAGTCTACCGGCAGTGTGGCTCCCGACCACTCCGGCACCGATTACGGCAACATCGTACAACTGCATCCTCCCGTCAAACAAAGGACCTGACTACTAGCTTACCATGATTTACCCGTCCGGGTGAACATGATTCAACGCCAGGACAGTGGAACTTGCGGCCGGTATGGCACATGGAATAAGCGCTCGCCCGAAAGGGCGAGCGCTTATTCTTCCCCTCAACCGGTAAGGTTGACAATCGCTATTCACCGCTCCACTTCGGCTCCCGCTTCTCCACCCAGGCCTGCGGGCCTTCCTTCGTGTCCGGGCTTGTCGAGTTTATCAGCATCGCCATCTCGGCCATCTCCAGGTTGATGTTACGGAACATGTCCATGCCTCGCCAGAGGAGACGTTTGGCGAACTGGGTGGCTACCGGTGCCTGGGTGAACTGCCGGCAGAACTCCCGCGTCTTCTCCATCAGCTCGTCGTGGGGGACCACCATACTGACGTAGCCGATACGCAGCGCTTCTTCGGCGTCAATCATCCGGCCCGACCATATCAATTCCAATGCCTTGGCAATGCCCACGATACGGGGCAGAAAGTAGCACCCGGCATCACCGGGCAGCAGTCCCACCCGGACGTAGTTCATGCCCACACGAGCCTTATCCGACATTATCCTGATATCGGCCATGCTGGCCATGTCCATGCCGGCCCCGGCGGCAGGACCGTTGATGGCGGCAATGTAGGGCTTATCCAGGGTCTCCAGTGCCCGGGGCACCCGGTGCACACCGAGTCGCATATAGTTACGCCGGGCATAGAGGGGTTGCGCCTGCCCTCCACCTGCGGCAGCCTTGACATCCATTCCGGAGCAAAACCCCCTGCCAGCGCCGGTTACTATCAGTACCCGTACCCCGGGGTCACGTTTGGCGGACTCGATAGCATCCACCCACTCGGCAAGCAGGGTATCGGTGAAGGCGTTCAGACTCTGGGGGCGGTTGAGCGTTATCGTGCCGATATAATCATCCACCTCATAGATTATGTCATGGTATTCCATTTTTCCCTCCTGGCAGTATTAGTGCATCCGTGGTGGCAACGCGGTTATACTAGACCGCCAGGATTGTGCTGTCAAGGACTTGTTCCCGGCGCAGGAAGATTTGACAAAACGAGGCCCTCCACCTAGAGTGTGCTACATAGGACCATAGGAGGATGCTCTGATGAGTGATATCGTGAAGGTTGCCGCCGTCCAGATAGACCCCGGGATAACGAAGAACGAAGTGAACCTGGAGAAGATACTGCTCTGGACAGCGAAGGCCGCCGCAGAAGGTGCGCAGCTAATTGTCTTCCCGGAGTGCGCCCTCACCGGATACGTGTTCAACAGTCGTGAGGAAGCCCTGCCTTTCATGGAGACCATACCCGGCCCGGCAACCGACAGGCTGGCAGACCTCTGCCGGGAACTGGGCGTGCACGTGGTCTTCGGACTCCTTGAAGTAGACGGCGACAAATGCTACAACGCCGCCGCGCTGATTGGGCCGCAGGGGCTGGTGGGCAAATACCGGAAGAACCACCTGCCGTTCCTCGGTGTCGACCGTTTCGTAGACCCCGGGGACAGACCGTTCCAGGTGCATCAGACGCCGGTTGGCAACATCGGGATGCACATCTGCTACGACTGCAACTTTCCGGAGAGCGCCCGTATCATGGCGTTACAGGGTGCTGATATCCTCGCCCTGCCCACCAACTGGCCCGGAACCAGGAGTCATATCCCGAAGTACGTGGTCAATACCCGTGCCCTGGAGAACAAGGTCCACGTGGTGGCTGTGGACCGTGTCGGCGTCGAGCGCGGCGTCAGGTTCCTCGGCCGGAGCAAAATCGCCAACGCCTGGGGAGACACGCTTGCCAGCGGCAGCGCCAGGAAGGAAGAGATACTCTACGGCGAAGTCAGTCTGGCACAGGCCAGGCAAAAACGTCTCGTAGTCAAGCCGGGCGAGTTCGAGTTGGACTTTATCCGAGACCGCCGCCCGGAGCTATACGGTGACCTCACCCGACCCGACGCTTATAAACCACCAGCCTGAAGCTATTCTGTTAGCGTCCCTTCCAGTTTGGCGGTCGTTTTTCGCTGAAAGCCTTTGGCCCTTCCACGAAGTCTTCGGACAGTGCCATCTGCTGAGACATAAGAAAACCGTGGTTCAGGGCAACCCCAAGCGTCATATCCTGACCTTTCATAGCTGCCTCTTTGGATGAGCGAATTGACAGTGGTGCGCAGCGCAAGATGTCATTTGCCCAGCTATCTACGCATGTCCATAACTCGCTGAGAGGGACTACTTCATTAACCAGCCCGATGCGGTATGCTTCGTCAGCAGTGATGTGCCGAGCCGTGAGTATCATTCCCATCGCTACTTTAAGTGGTAGCTGCCGTGGCAGCCGATGAAGACCACCCGCACCGGCATTAAGACCCACGGTTGGCTCCGGGAGCCCGAAGCGAGCGTGGTCGGCGGCAATGATAATGTCGCAGGCCAGAGCCATTTCCATCCCGCCCCCCAGGCAAAAGCCATTAACAGCGGCAATCAGCGGTTTGTAGCAATCGAAACGATTGGTGATACCTCCAAAGCCACCCGGTGGCGACGGTATTCTGGGCTCGTTCTTCCCGGCCTGTTCAGCCTGGTATCTCAGGTCATTGCCGGCCGAGAAGGCCTTGTCCCCGATACCGGTAAGGATACCCAGCCACATCTCAGGGTCGTCCCGAAAATCACTCCAGACCTCCCAGAACTCCGGGTGAGCGGGTGGGTGCAGGGCATTCATCCGCTCCGGACGGTTAATGGTGACATAAGCGATATGTCTGTCTGCGTCCTTCTTATAGATTAAGTACTTGTAAGCCATTTCTACTCCTTTCCATTCTCGTGTTGCTTATTGAAATTACTGTCATACTAACACGTTTTACCTCCATCCGAAAGATGTAAAACGGACGTAATCAGGCAAGGAAACCGCCATCGACGACAATGGTCCGACCAGGCTTCGGCGAACATCAGAGCTATCGCCTCACCGATGAGAGAGCCTCCTTCCTGAAACGATGCGTTACATAATTACCGGGCCGTTGTAGAGCCGGCACTGCGGGATGGTCGCGATAATAGACCTAACTATAGTGCCCCGAACACTCTTCGTCAAGAAGAAGGCAGTCAGTGAGCATGTGTCTCTGTGCTATAATTGTGAGCATCATGGAGAGACTCATTTCCGGCACAAGCAGACTTGGACTTAACCTCAGTGCGGAGCAGTTTGACCAGTTCGAGGTCTACTACCGGGAGCTTATTGACTGGAATACACGGATGAACCTGACCGCTATCACCGGATATGAAAATGTGCAGGTAAACCATTTCCTCGATGCCCTCACGGTGACACCAGTCTGGCAGGAGCGGGAAAATTGCGACAGGCCGCGAGTCATCGACGTCGGCACCGGCGGGGGAATACCGGGAGTACCGCTTAGAATAGCCTTCCCCGTAATGCGGCTGGTGCTGCTTGAATCGACGGCAAAGAAGGCGGCATTCCTGCACCACCTGTGTGGGCAATTGGGGCTGGATGAGGTTGAGACCGTTGTCGGCCGGGCTGAGGAAATCGCCCACCGGAAGCAGTACCGTGAAGGGTTCGACCTGGTGCTATCGCGAGCGGTCGCGCCATTGCCGACACTAGTGGAACTGACGTTACCCTTCTGTTCTGTCGGTGGTTTTTTTATCGGCCACAAAAGGGGAGACATCGACACAGAACTGGAGCAGGCGACCGCGGCAATCAGTACACTGGGGGGCGAGTTACGGGAGGTGAGAGCCGTTGACCTGCCCGAGTTCCCGGACCACCGCTGTCTGGTAATTATCGAGAAAGTCTCCCCCACTCCGGAGAAGTACCCACGCCGACCGGGAATACCGGCGAAGAGACCGCTTCATTCCTGATGGTGGAAGCAGAGACTCCTTGACAGCCGGTCGACAGCCCGCCTAATATAGCCTCAGCGTAGGAAATGAGTTTCATTAGTGAAGGCACTCAGGAGAAACCTTGAAAGTAGACTTCAACAGGTTGGACCGGGCGTTCAACCCCAGGTGTGTTGCCGTCATTGGTGACAGCAAGAAGACGAACTTCGAATGGCTCCGTGGCGAACTCGACTTCAAGGGAAAACTGTACTCGGTGCAGGTCAACCCGGAGACTATCGAGGATATCAAGGCCCTGGGAGTGGAGAACCATACCAGCCTCCTTGACATCCCCGAGCCGGTTGACCTGGCCATTGTGGCGGTCTCAAGAAACGCGGCCCTGAAGGTATTGGAGGACTGCATCCGCAAGGACGTCGCTGCTGCCCATTTCTTCACCTCGGGCTTCTCCGAGACCCATACCGAAGAAGGAAGAGGGCTGGAGCAGGCGCTGGCAGCAAGAGCGGAAGAGGCCAACTTTCATCTCATCGGTCCCAACTGCATGGGGATATTCAACCCGAGACTGGGCATAAAGCAGACCCCGGACCAGTACTGCGGCACCCCCGGACCGGTCGGCTTTATCTCGCAGAGCGGCAACATGGCCCTGACCTTCAGCCTGGATGCACACCTCCTCGGGTTGGACATCAGCAAGTCGGTCAGTTCCGGCAACGGCATTGCACTTGAGGCCACGGATTTCCTCGAGTACTTCAGCCAGGACCCCGAGGTCAAGGTTATCGGCATGTACCTGGAGGGCGTGAAGGACGGCAGAAGGTTTTTCAGTGTTCTCAGGCGAGCGGCTGCCCGCAAACCGGTGGTGATTTGGAAGGGCGGGCGCACCGAGGACGGGGGGAGGGCTATTGCCTCACATACCGGGGCACTGGCCGTAACCCGAATGGTATGGGACGCCGCGGTGAATCAGTGCGGGGCAGTCCAGGTCACCACAATGGAAGAGCTGATTGATACCCTGAAGGCCCTCGTCTACTTTCCACCGGTCCGCGGTGGCAGGACGGCCGTTATCGGTGGTTCGGGAGGACAGTCGGTGGCGATCACCGATGCCCTGGTTGATGTCGGGCTGAGAGTCCCCCGCCTCACTCAGGAGTCCTACAGCGAACTGGAGACATTCTTCAACGTAGTTGGCGGGAGCTACCGCAACCCGATAGACACGGCCGGACCGGTGCGCCGTGACATGCGCCGCATCTGGGGAATCGTTGCGCAGGACCCGAACATAGACAACCTGATAGGTATCACGGGAACCAAGCCCGGTCGGCAAATCAGTCCAGAGCAGGTCCAGGGTAGCCTCGACCTGATGCTCCAGGTCAAAGAGTCGACATCGAAGCCATTGATGGTATTCGTTTTCTTATACACCGCGGATGCTGCCAGGGAGGTCAGAGACATCATCCTGAAGTTCCAGGAGATTGGTATCCCGGCCTTTCCCACTATCGAGCGCGGCGCGCGTGCGCTCAGGAATACCCTGGAGTACTACCGCCACCACCCTTGAAACCGGTACGCCGGACAGCTGATACCGCCAGACCATTAGCCGGTCCAGTCAGCTCGTCCTGAAACTCAGTTTGCCGGGTGAGATTCTTTGCTGTCTCATCGCTTCAGCTAGTGTAGTGTCTTACAAATGCCTTTACAGTCCCTG
>DAOUVG010000213.1 GCA_030667735.1 Dehalococcoidales bacterium | reverse complement strand
CTACGGGACACCGGTGATAGTAGACTGGTCCATGGGACCCCAGGGCACCGAGGAAAACGCGTTCCTCGGCCACTACATGGATGATGTCTTACTCACCGGCTGCCTGGCGGAGACCTGGGAGATAGTTGACCTTTCCACCATAGTCCTCCAAATCCGCCAGGGTGTGTACTGGCACGACAAGCCGCCCGTAAACGGCCGGGAGATGAACGTAGACGATATCATAACTACCTTCCACTGCTATCAGGAGAACCCCTTGAACAGCGCTTACCGTCCGCCAGACGTTCCGCCTGAAGAGTGGACCACCCTGGAGCAGACCGGCCTGTGGGAACTCACCTACAAGTACTTCGAACCGAGCGTCGGTATGCTGAGCGGGTTATACTGGCTCCCGATAACGCCCAAGGAGGCAATCGAGACCTGGGACCACCTGCGTGAAGTTGAGCGCGTCATCGGAACCGGACCTTTCGTGATGACGGACATCGTCACGGCCAGTTCGGTCACCTGGCACAGGCACCCCAACTACTGGATGGAGGACCCGCTGATACCCGGCAACCAACTGCCTTACATCGATACCCTGCGCGGGATTGCCATACCGGACTACTCCACCCAACTGGCCGCGCTCCGAACGCACAAGCTGGATATCATGGGTGTCGGCTGGGAAGAAGCCCTCACCATGATGGAGACCAACCCTGAACTCAAGTACCGCCTTAACTCCCCTTCCGGCACGCAGGCCCTCTTTATGAGGACCGACCTGGAAGGCACCCCGTGGGCCAACGTGAAAGTCAGGCAGGCACTGAACATGGCCATCGACCAGCCGGCAATCGCCGAGGAATTCTACGGCGGCATGGCCTTCGTAAACACCTGGCCGATACAGCCGATGCATAGTGCCGTCTACACGCCGGTGGAGGAGTTACCGGAAAACCTGAGGATGCTCTACGAGTACCAGCCAGAAAGGGCCAAGGAACTCCTGACAGAGGCCGGCTACCCCAACGGTTTCAAGTGTAAGGTAAACATCTACGCCGACGCCGCTGACATCGTGCCCATCATCAAGGAGTACTTCATGGCCGTCGCCGTGGACATGGAGATAGTGGTGCATGAGGGCGGCGCCTTCGGTGCCGTGATATACGGCCGCCAGTACGAGGACTTGATATACTCCTACTGGGGTAACGCCTCTCCGTCCTCTGCCCTGACTCACGCTCATGGCGGCGCGCCCGAGTCAATCTACGCCTTCTCCAACGTGGTTGACCCACTCGCCGAGGAGTATGCCGACGCAGTCAAGGTGCTAATAGACCCCGAGGAGCGAAATGCATTGACCAGGGCAGAGAACCTGCGCCAGATGGAGCTCTGCTGGGAGATAATGCTGCCGGCGGCATCCGGCTATGCCTTCTGGGATCCGTGGCTGAAGGGATTTATGGGTGAAATCGGTGTCGGCCCCACCGCCGAGATGGGTACCCTCGGTATCTACCGGTACATGTGGATGGACCAGGACCTCAAGTACGAGATAACCGGACAGCGATAATAAAATCCGCTTCCTGCCCACGCATAAACAGGATGGGTGCTCATTGATACGAGCACCCATCCTTATTACCCACTTTCCTTCCCGGAGGCTGATTGAATACAGGTTGAAACTGACACGCAAAAACGCTTATAATTCCCCTAAAGCCTATGGAGAAGGAGCAAGAGAATGAGCAACGACGTCTACATTATTGGTATCGGTATGGTCAAGTTCGGCAAGTTCCTGGAGCGGAGCATCAAGGACATGGCCGGCCTGGTGGTTGAGGATGTTCTCCATGACTCTGACCTCACGCGGGACGATATCCAGGCTGCCTGGTTCTCCAATACCTTATGGGGCGTCTATTCATTCCAGCATTCCATCCGGGGTCAGGTGGCCCTGACAGCAAACGGGATTCACCGAATCCCCATAACCAACGTAGAGAACGCCTGCGCCAGCGGCAGCACCGCCCTCAATGGGGCATGGACGGCGGTCAAGGCAGGTATCTACGACTGCGCCCTGGCCATTGGCATCGAGAAGCAGCACCACGAAGACCGCGCCCTGGTGATGGGGAGCTTTTCGACCGGGACAGATGTAGAGGAGACGACACGGGAGATAGCCCAGTTGAAGCAGCAGGAGCAGGAGAGACGCGAGCAGGAGGCGAAAGAAAAGGGGACTGAAGTCCAGAAGGAACAGGCGGGAGGCCATTCCGCCTTTATGGACTTCTATGCAGCCGGCGCCCGAGGGCACATGGCCCGGTACGGGTCCACACAACGGCAGCTAGCCACTATCGCTGCCAAGAACCACAACAACTCCACGATGAACCCGCTGGCCCAGTACACCTTCCCCCAGACCGTGGAGCAGGTACTGGCTGACCGCATCGTGTCCTATCCCCTGACCAGGGGCATGTGCGCCCCTATCGGAGACGGGGCAGCCGCAGCTATCGTTTGCAGCGAGGATTTCCTGAAGAAGCACACGTCAAACCGATCGGTCAGGATAAGGGCCTCGGTACTCGAAGGCGGTTCACGGACCGGACCGGCCGACATCAGCAAACGTGCCGCCATGAAGGCCTTCGAGGCCGCCGGTATCGGGCCGGAAGATGTCAACGTGATGGAGGTACATGACGCCACCGCCTTTGGTGAGCTCGCCGCGATGGAGGCGCTGGGCTTCTGTCCGAGGGGTGAAGGTGGGGTCATGGCGGAGAGAGGAGACACGGCCCTGGACGGTAAAATACCCGTGAACACCAGCGGGGGACTCATCTCACGGGGACATCCCGTCGGAGCTTCTGGCCTGGCCCAGATATACGAACTGGTAACCCAGCTCCGCGGCGAGGCGGGAGAGCGGCAGGTGAAGAACCACCGCATCGCCATGACTGAAAACGGTGGCGGTACCGTGGGAGCCGGTGAGGCTGCGATGACAATCCACATACTGGAAAAGGGGTAGAGACTCCGCGATACAGTGACTATAACGCAACCTGATAGCCAATGAATGGCTACTGGTTCAGAGAGGAGGAGCTATGTATCAGAAAGTCCTGGTCCCGTTAGATGGTTCCAAGCTGGCCGAGAGTGTCCTTCCTCACGTAGAAATGATGGCCAAAGCTAGCGCCGCAGAGGTGATTCTTACCACCGTGACCGAACGCATCGACGCACGCTCCTATAACGTCCAGCTTACCCCGGCAAGCGAAACACTGCCCCTACTGGAACCGGTAGTGAAGATGCCGGTAGCGGTAGGCAAGATGCAACGTCAGGGTGAAAGGTATCTGAATAGAATCGCCAAAGGACTCACCAGGAAGGGAGTCAAAGTGCGGACCTCCGTGTTGCTTGGCAATCCTGCCGATGAGATTCAGTCTCTTGCCGATGAAGAGGGTGTTGACCTCATCATCATGTCAAGTCACGGCCGATCCGGTCACAGCAGGTGGGCTCTGGGGAGCATCTCAGACAAGCTCCTGCGGGCAAGTCAGGTCCCAATGCTGCTGGTGAAGCCACCTGCGGACTGACCAACACCGCGTGTGTTGAGTACGCTTTGAACGGGTCTTCCCGTCTACTCGATGACGCCGTCTACAACCAGCTCGGCAATCTCGTCATCAGACATACCGAGTATTTCCTTAAAAGCGTACTCGTTATGCTCGCCCATGAGCGGGGCGCGGCTTAGCTCGTAGGGTGCCTTCGAGAGCTTGTAGGGAGGTGCCACGGTGAAGTACTCCCCCATCTCCGGGTGCTCTATCTCCG
>DAOUVG010000279.1 GCA_030667735.1 Dehalococcoidales bacterium | reverse complement strand
TTGTAGGCTCCACTTTGGCTTCGGGAATATCGTCAACTACGGTCACCGGTGCCATGGTACAGCAGCCTACGCAGGCCACGATATCAAGGTCAAACTCGCGGTCCGGCGTAGTTTGGCCTTCGTTTATCTCCAGTCGCCGTTTCCAGGCATCCAGCGTGATGTAGCCACCCTTCATGTGGCAGGCTGTACCGAGGCACACCCGGATAGCGTGCTTGCCTGGCGGGTTGAGGCGGAACTGGTTATAGAATGTCACCACTCCGTAGACGTCTATCTCCGGTATGCCGAGAAATTCAGCGATTTCTTTCATAGCCTCAAGAGGAAGGTATCCGAGCCTTCCCTGGACCTTCTGCAGAATGGGAATCAGGTTACCCCTCTTACGGCTGAAGCCCTTCAGGGCGCGCCGGGTCTCCTGACGGTGCCAGGCCTGTTCGTCTGTAGTGTCGTCGTATGACACGCTGCTTGTTGCTTTCTCTGTCATCTTTCCCGTCATGTCTAAGGTGCTTACATCGATACTATCCGGATAGCCTTCATGGGGCAGGCACGGACGCAATCGCCACACGCCCGGCAGAGGGATGGGTTGGTCATCGGTATCTCTCCGGGATGCTCCTGTTTGATTAGTTTGCGGGGGCACGCTTCGGCGGCAAGACAGACCCCATCCTTGCAGTGCTCCGGGTGGCACTTCGGGAAGTCCACCATGGCCATCTTTTCAGGCACTCTCAGCCTTCACCTGCTTCGCTTTCTCCAGGGCTTCTTCCATCTCCTCCAGTTGTTGCAGCATAGAGGGTTTCACCGAGTGTGCCGGCCACCTCGCCTTGAGGTCGGCTATCTCCTCTTCAAGCTGCCTAATCCTGTCCTGGCCCACAGTTCAGATATCCTCTCTCTTATCCTTACAACATTGCCGGCACTGCCCTTCGAGATAGAACTCGGTCCTGGTAACGTTGAATCCCTGCTCCCGCTGTATGCTCCTGACCAGCTTACTGATAAGCGGTGTCTGGAACTCTATCACTCTGCCGCATTCATGGCAGACGAAATGCTGGTGCTCGGCATGACTGCGTATCTCATAGTGGTGGCTTGACCAGCCCAGTCTTTGTTCATCAACCAGGCCCAACTCCTGGAACAGACGCAGGCTCCGGTACACCGTAGCCAGGCTGATAGACGTATCGGCGCTGCTGGCACGACGGTAGAGCTCCTTGGCGTCAATATGTCCGTTGGCGTTGCGTATCAGCTCCAGGAGCAGTCGTCGCTGGGTGGTGAGAGGGTATCCTGCTATTGCCTTGTCCGGATTGCGAATGTTTCTCATTCTCAACTACTATCCTACTGTAAACCGGCTGGCGTGTCAACAGACCTCCGGTATGGCCAGTATCAGGTCTGCCCCCGGTGTTTGCCGGCCACGATGACGACGAACCCGGCTCCGATGCGGAAACCAGTCTGTGGCGATTCCGCACGCGTTACCTCGCCCGGCCCCTGAAGGAGGGTTGAGACAGTATTCTGCACGGAGAAGTCACCCCGCTCGATGAGGTCTATCAACTCATCAGGGCTCCGAAAAATAGCACGGGTGTACAGTGGGTGCCCCCGGTGCTTCTCCTCTTCGTAGAATTGTGTCCAGGTACTATGAGCGGGCATTACGGCCAGTACCAGTTTTCCATCGGGCACGAGAACGCGGTGCACCTCGCGCAGGACGGACAAGGGTTGTTCTATAAAGCACATGGTGGTTATCAGGAACACCGCACCGAAACACCAGTCACAAAACGGCAGTTGCTCTCCGCTGGCCAGGAGTACGGCTGTGTCCCGTTGGGATGCGATTTCAATCATTTTAACGGCAGTGTCAACCCCGGTTCCTATCCCCAGTGCTTGAGCGAATCTGCCTGTCCCCACGCCTACTTCGAGCCACGGCCTGGAAAGTGAGGGTAGTACCTGCTGTAAAGACCGTAATTCGGTTTCGAAGACGAGCCTGCCTGCTTCATCGTACCAGGCGTCATAGTCCGCAACGTACTCATTGAAGGGGGATGCCGGTATACCGGGAACCCCGGTCCCCTTTCCGTGTCCTGCCGGTCGGGGTGGCTCTTTATCGTAAGGCATGGTCTGTTTGCACCGGGCGTTGCTGGCACAGTTCGGTAACGAGGATGCTGAGGGCCAGTTCGGGTTCGTATTTACTCGTCTTGATAGCCAGGTCTGTCTCCAGTAGCTGGCGATAGACGTACCTGATTCGCGGCAGGGAGTATCGGTTGGCTTGCTCCAGGGTTTTGCGTGCGGCGTACTCGTTGGGGATGCCGAGCCGGTTGCGAAGCTCACTGCCGGATATACGCGGGTTATCCACATCCTTCGCTCTGACAATGAGCCGCATCTGGCGGGCAAGCATTGCCAGGAGATGAGATGGGCTGGCCCCCTGCTGAAGGAACTGCTGGAGCAGTTTTTCCGCGGCCTGCGTGCGGAACTCGACGATAGCGTCCACCATGGCGAAAATGTTGACCTGCTGGGTGTAGCCGACCACCAGGTTGATGTCCTCTTCCTCTATTCGGCGCCCGGCGCTGTAGAGGAGCAGTTTTTCAACTTCACTGGACATAATCCAGAGGTCGCTCCCTACCAGTCTCACCAGCAGATTAACCGCCTGGGGAGATATGCTGCCGCCTTCCTTCCTGACACGTTCCTGCACCCATTGTCTCAGTTCGGCTGGCCGCAGCAGGGGAAAGGACTGCACCTGTGCCTTGCCGGAGAGTATCTTGAGCAGGGGATTACCAGCCTTGATACCGTCATCCAGGAGCACCATTATTGTGCTTTCAGGTATCGTCGGGATGTATTCCCCCAGTAGTTTGTAGTCTTCTGACGCGGTGGTCGTGCGCCGACCCCTAGCCTGGCGCCGGGGCCTTCGATTGGGCTCGAAACGTTGCAGCAGACCCGTGATGATT
>DAOUVG010000259.1 GCA_030667735.1 Dehalococcoidales bacterium | reverse complement strand
CGGAGACATTGAGGTACCGCCCCCGTATCGCTTCAATATATTCCAGTATGCTGTCTCGGGTCATCTCGCCCTCCTCCCGGGTAACACTATTTATGAGGCAACGATACGACTTTCGGTAACTTTTATTATGAGTCAATTCGGCACCTTTACTAAGAGTACCGAATACCCTATACTGAAAAAACATACTACTTGATACTGAGGCTGAGAAAGCCTCACCGAGGGTAACCGATGCCATCCAGACACGAGCATATCACGCAACAGAGACGGGAGAAGCTTGACCGCATCCGGGCGCTGGACATCGACCCCTATCCGGCCCGGTACCACCGCAGCCACACCACCCGGGAGGCTGTTTCTCTACTCGAACAGCAGGATGCCGGCCAGACTCACCAGGATGAGGTCAGCATTGCCGGTCGCATCATGGCCAGACGGAAGATGGGCAAGAGCGCCTTCTTTGATATCCACGACGACTCCGGTAAGATACAGCTCCTTTTCAAGAACATAAACCATTTCAACGAGAAAGACCTGGCACTATTCAATGACCTCGACACCGGCGACATCCTCGGTGCCAGGGGCAACCTGCTCCTCACCCGCACCGGCGAGCCGACCGTTGACGTCAAGGAGTTCACCCTGCTTACCAAGTCGCTCCAACCCCTGCCGGAGAAATGGCACGGCCTTACCGACGTTGAGACCCGGTACCGTCAGCGCTACCTGGACCTCATTTCCAACGAAAAGGTCAGGGCTACCTTCCGCATACGCACTCAGGTCATCAGCGCAATCCGGAGCTTCCTTGACGAACGTGGGTTCCTCGAAGTAGAAACTCCGGTGCTCCTGCCTTCGGCCGGTGGTGCGCCGGCGCAACCCTTCATCACGCATCACAACACCCTGGACCGGGACTTCTCCCTGCGTATCGCCACCGAGCTTCACCTCAAGCGCCTTATCATCGGTGGCTTCGACCGGGTCTATGAGATAGGACGCATCTTCCGTAACGAGGGTATCTCCACCAGGCACAACCCCGAGTTCACCATGCTGGAAAGCTACCAGGCGTATGCCGACTATAATGACGTGATGAGCAATGTCGAGGAGATGGTTTCCACGGTATGCCGGCAGGTCACCGGCGGCTGCGAGGTGCCGTACGGGGAAAACACAATCAACTTCGAACCGCCCTGGCAACGCATCAGCTTGCGTGAGGCCATCGAGCAACACAGCGGTATCGACTTCGTCCAGTACCCGGACGCTCTGCGGCTGGCAGCTAGAATGAAGGATGCCGGTCTTCAGGTCGAGCCGGGGGAAAACTGGGCACACATGGTGGACGACCTTCTGACAACATTCGCCGAACCGAAGATGATTCAGCCCACCTTCCTGACCGATTACCCGCTCTCGATGTCGCCCCTTGCCAAGACGAAGCCCGGACAGGAGCGTGTCGTCGAGCGTTTCGAGGCCTTCACCGGTGGTCTGGAGATTGCCAACGCCTTCTCTGAGCTAAATGACCCGATGGAGCAGAGGGAGCGCTTCCGGCAGCAGCAGAGAGACCAGCAGCCGGACGATGAAGAGGTAGAGGTTATCGATGAGGACTTCCTGCAGGCTTTGGAATACGGAATGCCCCCCACCGGCGGCCTCGGTATGGGCATTGACCGTCTGGTGATGCTGCTCACCAATCACCAGTCAATCCGCGAGGTAATCTTCTTCCCGCAGTTGAAGGAAAAGTCCTAGGGGAACTCGATTTCCCCACACAACCGGATGATTGTACGGGGAATCATAGAAGGACCAAGCCCCTCTCGTTTCAATATCCCACTCTCCTTCGAAGGAGAGTGAGGCCGAGGGAGTGAGGTTGACAGAAATCCTCTGAAGGAGAAACCCTATGCTTGACCTCAGGTTTATTCGTGAGAACACGGACACGGTACGCGAGGCATTGAGCCACCGCAACGATAACGCACCTATCGACGAAATCCTTGAACTTGACGCCGAACGCCGCCAGAAGATGCAGGAACTCGAAAACCTCCGGCGCGCCCGAAAAGAGGTCTCCCGTTACCGTCAGGCAGCCGCCGAGCAAGGCCGCCAGATTCGCAACCAGATAAGAGAACTGGAGGAAGCCGTCCGTGACATTGAACAGAAGCTAAATGACCTGCTGCTCCAGGTGCCCAATATCCCCCTCTCCAACGTGCCGGTAGGTGAAGATGAGACCGGCAACACGGTGGTACGCCAGCGGGGAGAGCCGAAGACCTTCGATTTCACACCCGCCCCACACTGGCAGCTTGGTGAATCACTGGACATTATCGACTTTGAGCGCGGGGTAAAGCTCTCCGGCTCCCGTTTCTACGTCCTCAAGGGCCTCGGTGCCCGGTTGCAGCGCGCACTGATTGCCTTCATGCTTGACCTCCACACCCTTGAGCACGGCTACCGGGAAATATACCCGCCCTATTTGGTTAAACGTGAGACTATGGTTGGCTCCAGCAACCTGCCCAAGTTCGCCGATAATCTTTACCATGATGAAGAGGACGACCTGTGGTTAGTACCCACTGCCGAGGTCCCGCTGACCAACCTGCACCGCGACGAGATAATCCTGCCGGGGATGCTGCCCTTCTACTACGCCGCCTATACCGCCTGCTTCCGCCGCGAGAAGATGTCCGCCGGCAAGGACACCCGTGGCATCAAGCGCGGCCACCAGTTCGACAAGGTGGAGATGTACAAATTCACCGAGCCGGATAAATCGGACGAAGAGCTTGAGAAGATGGTCAACGACGCCGAACAGGTCTGCCAGCGGCTGGGACTGACCTACCGGATACTGGAGCTCTGTACCGGCGACCTCGGTTTTGCCTCTGCCAAATCCTACGATATCGAGGTCTGGTCACCGGGCTGTGAGGAATGGCTGGAGGTCAGCTCCTGCTCCAACTGCACCGACTTCCAGGCACGCCGGGCCAATATCCGCTACCGTCCCGCGCCGGACGCCCGGCCGGTCTTCGTCCACACCCTGAACGGCTCCGGCCTGGCCCTGCCGCGCATCATGATAGCCGTCATGGAGACCTACCAGCAAGCCGACGGCTCAATCGTTGTGCCGGAGGTGCTGAGGGGATTTGTGGGGGCGGAGAGGATAGGGTGAAAGGACCAGGGCACGCCCT
>DAOUVG010000104.1 GCA_030667735.1 Dehalococcoidales bacterium | reverse complement strand
TCCTGGCTAGGAAGGGTAAGGCACCGCCCCTTCTTAGGGGCGCCCCCTCTTCTGAGAGGGGCTCGCACTGGGGTTGGTCGAAAGGGTTTTTCAGCACACTCCTAATATTGAAAAAGACTAGTGTATGTTGCCCTGTCTGCATGATATAGGTTATCATGGGACAATGGGAAGTATTTTTGCATTTAAGCACATATGCCCCTGTAGCTCAGTTGGATAGAGCACCAGCCTCCGGAGCTGGGTGCGAGCGTTCGAATCGCTCCAGGGGTACTTTACAGTAACTGAGTAATTGGGGGCTATACCATTGTTGATACGGAGGCCGAATTGACAGACACAAACGAGCTTGTTGAAATCAGGTGGCACGGCCGTGGCGGCCAGGGAGCGGTTACTTCGGCTGAGATCCTGGCGCGGGCAGCCATAAGCGAGGGGAAGTATGCTCAGGCCTTCCCCAAGTTTGGTCCGGAGCGGAGAGGAGCACCGGTACAAGCCTTTGACCGGATAAACAGCAGTAAACCAATCAGGGTAAGAGCAGATGTTGACGAGCCGGATATCGTGATAGTGCTTGACCCCACACTGCTACGCATCATCAACGTTACCTCCGGGCTCAAGGACAATGGGATACTGGTAGTCAATACATCCAGGACATTGGCAGAGGTAGAAGCTGAATTCGGGACTAAGTGGAAATTAGCTGCGGTGGATGCTATCAAGATAGCCCGGGAGGAGTTGGGAGTCCCGATAGTGAATACCACGATGCTGGGGGCGCTGCTCCGGGCTTTTGCCGTGGTCGAGACAGACTCCCTGGTAGTACCGTTACAACATAGATTCGAACGGCTCGCGGAGAGGAACATCAACGCCATGAAACGGGCTTTTAAGGAAACCGTAGTAAAGGAGCGAGGTTGACTTGAGCAAGAAGGAAGACGAAATAACCTGGAAGGATATAGAAATTGGTGCCATAGTCACCGAGCCAGGCAGCACTGCCGAATACAAGACCGGTGACTGGCGGTCGCAGGCACCCACCTATAATACTGACAGGTGTATTAAGTGTGGGATATGCCAGGTGTTCTGCCCCGAAGGATGTGTCGAACAGGACGCCGGTGGCTACTTCATCGCTAACATGTACTGGTGCAAGGGATGCGGCATCTGTGCCCGCGAGTGCCCTACCGGAGTTATAACCATGGTTGAGGAGACTGAATAATGGGTGAGAGGATAGGCATAGAGGTTTCACAGGCTATCGCTGAGGCCGCCATGCTGTCCAACGTGGATGTTATTGCGGCCTATCCGATTACGCCCCAGACGCACATCGTGGAACACCTCGCGGAACTGGTTGCCAGTGGCGAACTGGATGCCGAGTATATCCCTGTTGAGTCGGAACACTCGGCAATGAGCGCCTGCCTGGGCGCGGTGGCCACCGGCGCACGTACCTTTACGGCTACTGCCGGACAGGGACTGGAGTTGATGCACGAGGTGCTCTATGTTGCCTCTTCGATGCGGTTGCCGGTGATTATGTCGGTCGCCAATAGGGCGCTATCCGGACCTCTTAACGTCTGGGGTGACCAGTCCGACCTGATGTCGGTACGTGATACCGGCTGGATACAGATAGTCGCCGCTAATGGACAGGAAGCAGTTGATAACGTAATCTGTGCCTTCGCCATAGGTGAAGACCGCAGGGTGCTGCTGCCGGTGATGGTCCACGTTGACGGGTTCTACCTGACGCACGTGATAGAACCTGTCATCATGCCGGATCGGGAAGAAGTTGACCGCTTCATTCCACCCTACGACTACCCGCTACCGCTGGACACGGAAAAACCGGTGACAATGGGTGCCTTCGCACCGCCTGTCCTGTACCCGGAAGCGAAGAAGGCACAGGATGTGAACCTGAGGGGCAGTATGCCGGTTATCCTGGAGCACTGGGACCGGTTCGGAAAGGCATTCGGTCGCCAGTATGGTCCGCTGGAGCACTATCGTTCCGAGGGAGCGAAAACACTGCTTCTTACCATGGGCAGCATCGGTGATACTGCCTCCGCCGCCGTGGACAAGATGCGGGATGAAGGGAAGGATGTCGGGCTGGTGCAACTGCGCCTGTGGCGACCGTTCCCATTTGCAGAGTTTCGCAATGCCGTCAGAGATGCGGACCTCCTGGTCGTTGTGGACCGGGCGATTTCCTTCGGAGGCCCGGGAGGTCCCTTCTGCTCCGAGGTGCGGGCAGCCCTGTATGATGAGGAGAAGAGGCCAAAGGTAACTGGTTTCATTGCCGGGCTGGGTGGCCGGGACATAACCGTTGCCGGGTTTGAGGACATGGTCGCCCGGGGAATAGAGATTGCCGAGACGGGCACTGATCAGGAATACGAGATATACGGGGTGAGAGAGTGATGCAGAATTACAGCGTTTATGCTTCTCGCCTGATACCGAAGAGAGAACCGTTTGCCCCGGGTCATCGGGCCTGCATCGGCTGCGGTGAGGCGCTGGCGGTCAGACTCGCCTGTAAAGCCCTTCCTCAGAACGTGATAATAGCTAATGCCACCGGCTGCATGGAGGTTGTCTCATCCCAGTTCCCCATGACCGCCTGGCGAATGCCCTGGATACATACCCTCTTTGAGAACACGGCCGCGGTTGCCTCGGGAGTAGAGTCGGCGTTGAAGGTCATGGCGAGAAAGGGAGTGCGTCCTGACACGGGGACCAAGGTGGTCGCTATGGCCGGTGATGGCGGCACCAGTGACATCGGAATCCAGGCACTGTCCGGAGCACTGGAAAGGGGCCACGACTTCCTCTACATCTGCTTCGACAATGAAGCCTACATGAACACCGGTATCCAGAGGTCGTCGGCAACGCCTTTCGGAGCCTCCACGACAACATCCCCCGCAGGCAAGATGAGTATCGGGCAGAAAACATGGAAGAAGAACGTTCCGGCAATTGCCGCCGCCCACGATATCCCTTATGTGGCCACCGCCTCTCACAGCTATCCCTTTGACCTTATGGCAAAAGTCGCCAAAGGTGTGGCAATGCCCGGACCGGCCTACATCCATATCCACTCCGTCTGTCCCACCGGCTGGAGGTCAGCCCCGGACCTTTCGGTAAGGTTAGGTCGACTGGCAGTACAGACGGGCGTGTTTCCTCTGTACGAAATTGAGAACGGCAGATATAAATTGAGCATGGAGCTACCGGAAATGAAACCGGTGCAGGATTATCTGAAGCTCCAGGGACGGTTTCGGCATTTAACCGAAGACACCATCCGGGAGATACAGCAAAGGGTGGTCGAGGAATACGAGAAAATCAAGGAGAAAGCGCAATGACAGCCGGTCTTGAGCACATGCGGGAAGCAGTAGGCGCAATCCTGGAAAGATACCAGCATGACAGGGGTTCGCTGGTGGCCATTCTGCAGGATACCCAGACCGAGTTGGGCTATCTTGCCAGGGAAGCCCTGGTTGAGATAAGTGCCGGCCTGGATATTCCGATGAGCCGTGTATACGGTGTTGCCACGTTCTTTCGGGCCTTCAGTCTGACACCTAGAGGTCGTCATACAGTCAATGTATGCATGGGCACGGCCTGCCATGTCCGGGGAGCGGTTCGAATCATGGATACTATAGAGCGTGAGACCGGAATCAAGGCAGGTGAGACCTCTGAGGACCTGAGGTTCAGTCTGGAGACGGTCAACTGTGTTGGTGCCTGCGCCCTTGGACCGATAATGATTGTTGATGGCAAGTACTCGGGTGAGATGACGGTTGACAGGGTGAAACCCTTACTGTCGACGTCCAGATAAGCTACCGGGAAACTGCGAGAGAGGAACATAACATTGAACAGGCTAAGTTCCCCACAGGAGTTGGAGGCACTGAGAGAGTCGATAGTGCAGAGCCGGGACACCAGCCGGCGATGCCTGACCATCTGCGGCGGTACGGGCTGTCTTGCTCTGGGAGCCGAGGAACTCATCGATGCCTTCAGAAGTGAGGTGGATTCGCGGGGGTTGAGCTCCGGGGTAAATATCAGGGTCACAGGGTGCCCGGGCTTCTGTGAGAGAGGACCGCTGGTTGTTATCGAACCGGAAAACATCCTCTATCAACGCGTCAGGCCGAAGGACGTGGCCGAGATAGTCTCCGAGACCATTGTCAGCGGCAAGATTATTGACCGGCTGCTATATGTTGACCCCAACACCGGGCAGAAAGCGGTTCACGAGAACGAAATCCCGTTCTACCGGAAGCAGTTGCGTCTTCTGCTGGCGGACAGTTCAAGGATTGACCCCAACAACATCGATGATTACATCGCCTTGGGCGGCTACTCTGCCCTGGTCAAAGCCCTCTTTAATATGTCTCCGGTCGATGTGCTCGAAGAAGTCAGGACAGCTAACCTTCGCGGGCGTGGTGGTGGTGGTTTCGCTACCGCAAGGAAATGGCAGACCACCCGTGACGCTGAGGGGGAGCCGAAGTACGTTATCTGCAACTGTGATGAGGGCGACCCCGGTGCATTCATGGACCGAAGTCTCATGGAAGGTAATCCCCATTCCGCCATTGAAGGTATGCTGATCGGTGCCTATGCCATCGGGTCGAACGAGGGATTCATCTACGTACGCAATGAGTACCCGCTGGCCGTGCTGCATGCCGGGACCGCCATCCGGCAGGCGGAGGAATGCGGGCTTCTGGGCGATAACATCCTGGGCTCCGGCTTCAGTTGTCGCATCAGCATCAACCGTGGCGGCGGTGCCTTTGTCTGCGGTGAATCAACTGCCCTGATGGCTTCGCTTGAAGGCAAAGTCGGTGAGCCTCGGGCAAAATATACTCATACCTCGGAGAAGGGACTCTGGGAAAAACCGACCAATCTCAATAACGTCGAAACATGGGCAAACGTGCCCCTGATTATTAATAACGGCGCCGACTGGTACCGGCAGATTGGCACCGAAAATAGCAAAGGTACCAAGATATTCTCACTGGTGGGTAAGGTCAACAATACAGGCCTGGTGGAAGTACCCATGGGCATGACACTGCGCGAGATTGTCATGGACATTGGCGGCGGTGTTCCCAAAGGAAACAGGCTCAAGGCCATTCAGACCGGCGGTCCTTCCGGCGGTTGCATCCCGGAGAGCATGCTCGATATTCCCGTCGATTTCGACGAACTGGACAAGGTCGGCTCGATGATGGGCTCCGGCGGGATGATTGTCATGGACGAGACCAACTGCATGGTAGATATCGCCAGGTACTTCATATCCTTCCTTGAGGGCGAGTCCTGCGGCAAGTGCGTACCCTGCCGCGAAGGCCTCAAAAGGATGCACGAGATACTGACCGACATCACCGAGGGCAGGGGAGAAGAGGAGGACATCGAGCGACTTGAACATCTGTCGGAGACGCTCACGGATAGCGCCCTCTGCGGACTGGGCCAAACTGCTCCCAACCCGGTACTAACGTCGATACGCTACTTCCGTGACGAGTATCAGGCCCATATCAGGGATAAGAGATGCCCGGCGGGTGTATGCAAAGCACTGATAACCTACTCTATTTCCGACAAATGCCCCGGGTGTGGCCTGTGCATCAAGCTCTGCCCCCAGGGAGCGATAACACTGGTTGAAAAGAAGAAGCCAGTGCTACTTGACCAGGAGAAATGCATTAAGTGCGGTGCCTGCTATGACGTCTGCCGCCTGGACTCCGTAATAGTAAAGTGAGGACAATCAGGATATGGTGACATTGACGATTGACGGCAAGGTCATTGAAGCTGAAGAAGGGACGATGGTGCTTGATGTTGCCACCGCTCATAATATCTGTATTCCCGCCCTCTGTGCTCACGAGTCAGTCAGTCCCTATGGGGCCTGCCGACTCTGCCTTGTCGAGGTAAAGACCAGCAGAGGAAGAGAGAGACTCGTTACTTCCTGCCTGTATCCGGTAGAAGAGGGCCTGGAAGTGAAAACGAATACCGAAAGAGTCCGGCGTAACCGGCAGACGATAATCGACCTTTTACTGGCCCGCTGTCCGGAGTCGGAAGTCATTCAGGACATGGCCCGGCAGCTTGGTGTCGAGAAGACTTCCTATCCGCAGGAAGACCACGGTAACTGCATCCTTTGTGCCCTTTGTGTCCGGGCCTGCGAGGAAGTAGTCGGGGTATCGGCCATCAGTCTGGTCAACCGGGGTGTTGAACGTGAGATGGCGATTCCTTTCTATGATGATTCCAATGCCTGCATCGGCTGTGGCTCCTGCGCCTATATCTGTCCCACCGAAGCAATTAAAATGGA
>DAOUVG010000076.1 GCA_030667735.1 Dehalococcoidales bacterium | reverse complement strand
TGCCGATGTCGATTGCCAGCAGCATGTCCTCACTTCGCAGAGGTAGTGTCATTGTTATCTTCTTTAAGCTGTTTGATGACCAGCGGCAGCGCAACGAGCAGGTCGCTGGCTACCATGCCGGTATCCCCTGACCTGGCCTTAACACTCTCACCGGCCTGACCGTGTAGATAGACACCGCAGGTGGCGGCCTCCGTAGGCGACAGGCCCTGCGCCCGCAGTCCGGCAATAGCACCGGCCAGAACATCACCGGTCCCTGCCGAGGCAAGTCCAGGGTTGGCTATCGCGCTCACCATGCACTGTCCGTCCGGTGCGGCGACAACCGAATACGCACCCTTGAGCACGACCGTTTTCCGCCACTCCCGGGCAGTCCTTCTGGCAGTCCCTATCCTGTCCGACTGCACCTCGTCAACAGTGACTCCGGCCAGCCGGGACATCTCACCGGGGTGTGGAGTAAGTATAGCATCATCGGGTAGCTGTTGCCACCAGTCTGGAACCCCTGCCAGTATGTTAAGGGCATCGGCATCCAGCACCAGGGGTAGGCGTGCCGGGTCCTGTCCGAACAGGACTTCCCTGATGAATTCCACCGTTGGCGGACTCTGTCCCAGGCCGCAGCCCATCAGGAGGACGCCGTAGCTGCCCAGTTCCTCGTGCAGGAGTCCGGCAGCTTCATGTGAGAAAACGCCGCGACGGGCCTCAGGCAGGGGCAGGTAGGTTGTCTCGATAAGTGCGGAGGCTACGATTGACTGCACTGTCGGCGTCGTGGCCAGGGTAACCAGTCCGGCACCAACCCGCATCGCACCGCTACAGGCGAGATAGGCAGCACCGATGTATCGTTCGGAGCCGGCAACGACCATGACCCTGCCGAAACTCCCTTTGTTGGCCAGCAGTGGGCGTTTCGGGAGTACAGACCGGACCCGGGCACCGGAGATAAGTCCCACGGCTACATCATCGGCCAGACCGGCCGGTATACCGATGTCAACGGTGGTGATTCGGCCGGCCCTCGCCGCTTCAGCGGCGTTGAAAAGACCGACCTTGGGAAAGCCGAGCGTAATCGTGTTATCAACGTGGAGGCAGGCGGCATCAGCCGAGCCGGTGTCGGCATCGAGGCCGGAGGGCAGGTCCAGCGCGAAAAGACGGAGAGTCGGGCGACTTGCCTGTTCACGGTTCACCGCCTCAAGTGCCTCACGGAAAATACCTGTGAGGGGACGGCTCCGGCCGGTGCCGAATATGGCATCGATAACGACACTGGCTAATGAGAGCATTGCCCCAAGCGTGGTCAGGTTCTCATCCTGGGCTGCCTGGACACAGGTGATTTTACGCTCCTGGACCAACTTCAGGTTCGGGTCGTCTGCGTGCCTGTCACCGAGAAGATAGACGGTGACACGCGCTCCCCAGTCATGCAGGTAACGGGCAGAGACCAGGCCGTCGCCGCCGTTATTTCCCGGTCCGATGAGGAGGAGAATACCCTGTCCCTGGACGGTACCCACTGCATCCCTGACCTGCTCTGCCACTGCCTTCCCGGCATTCTCAATGAGCACGCTGGGAGGCCGACCAATGCTGGCACAGGCCTCCTCGATACTGCGCATCTCGTCAACAGTTACGACTTTCACAGAGTTGCCCTCAGATAAACCGTCGGTTACGAACCATCATGCCTGACTCCGGATACCCCCTTCATGTGAAGCTTCATGTGAAGCTTCATGTGCAGTGTAGCAACAAGCCGTAAAGCGGTCAAGGGATTGTACTCGTCCGGTATATTGGTGACACGCCGTTGACACGTCATTGCGAGTGAAACGAAGCAATGACGTACCTTGAGCTGCTCCCCCGTCAATGTGAATAAGGTCAAGGTCACTCATAATTCACTGGTACCGATATCGAATACCTTGCCCGGGTTCATGATATTGTTCGGGTCGAAGGCACGTTTTATCCGTCGCATCAGGCCTATCTCAGCCTCATCGTAGGCGAGTGCCAGAAACTCCTTCTTGATTGAGCCGAGCCCATGCTCGCCGGAGGCTGTTCCTCCCATTGAGACTCCCACTTCAATTATCCGGGTGAGAAGCTCCTTCACTTTCTTCGGAGGTGTGCCTGCCCCGTCATCCATGAGGCACAGGTGGACGTTACCGTCTCCGGCGTGTCCACAGGCTACCAGGGGTATGCCGAATTCCTCACCGGCCTCCCTGGCCACTGCCATGAAGTCGGCTATTCGACTGCGGGGAACGACCACATCGGTAATGTCCAGTATCCCGGAGTGCACCGCCGCCGGGTAGAACTTCTCCCTGGCCTCCATCAGGTTTCTCCTGGCCCGCTCGCTTCCGGGTATGTAGACATCAACTGCCCCGTGGCTCAGACAGACCTCGCTGATATCGTTGGAAATGCGGTGTATCTCATCAGAGTCGGTCCCCTCGACGATTATCAGCAGGAAGGCCTCGTGGTCGTGCAGGGGTATCTCCTTGCCGGTGAACTCCTCGACCAGCCGTATTGCGTCCTTCTGCATGAACTCGATTCCGACGGGGACAATCCCCCGCGCCAGGATATCGGGAACAGACTCTATAGCCTCATGTAGGCTGTGAAACGGGACGAAGAGTATCTCCGTCTGCCCCGGACGGGTGATCAGCCTGAGCATGACCCTGGTTATCACCGCCAGTGTCCCCTCCGACCCGATGAGCAACTGGGTGAGGTCGTACCCGGTGCTGGACTTGACGAACTTACCGCCCGTCTCTATGATTTCTCCGGTCGGTAGTACCGCTTCCAGTCCCAGGACGAAATGTCGGGTTACACCGTATTTGACGGCCCTCATACCGCCGGCGTTGGTGGCGACATTCCCGCCTATAGCGGCGCTCTTCTCTCCGGGGTACAGCGGATAGTAGAGTCCGCACTCCTCCACCGCCTGGTACAGCTCTTCCAGCGTGACCGCCGGTTCAACAGTAGCTACGAAGTTGAGCCGGTCTATTTCCAGGATACGGTTCATCCTCTCCACGGAAAGGACAATCCCCCCGTAGAAAGCCACGGCACCGCCGGCAAGACCAGTCCCGGCACCCCGTACGATGATCGGAATCCTTGCCTCGTTGGCCAGCCTCAGGACCCCGGCGACCTCCCGGCTGTTCCCCGGCTTCACCACCAGGTCAGGTATGGCCCGGTCTGACCCCGGCGCCTCGTCACGGGAGTAGTTCTCCCTCTCGTCTCCGGTCAGGATGTTCCTCTTACCCACCACTCCGGTCAAACCGGCTATCAGGGCTTCAGTGACCTCACCGTGCTTGCTCTGCTTTTCCATCTACGCTCCCTCCGGACTGACCCTGTACGAACCCGCGCAGCTTCCGGGTCATTGCCTGCCAGTGCGTGCCTTTCCAGTAGACCCGCTGGCAAACAGGGCATTCCACAAACTGCTCCTGCGTTTGAAAAATGTAGGGCGGCACCCGGTCGACCACCTCTTCCTTGCCCCGCTCCACCAGGGGCTGGTTGCACTCCAGGCAAAGACTGAGTGGCCTGAAGTCGCTGTCGAGATGCAGGTGCTCAATCACCTGGCGCATCTGTTCTTCGGGACGGTCGCCGTTGACGAGGACGGCCCGCAACCGGCCGCTGGTTATCACGCGCCGTTCCATAATGCGGGTGTCCCTGGTGATAATAATCCTTGCCTGGTCCAGGGCAATGCGTATCATACGATAGTCTTCACCGTGGTCGAACAGCAGGGTGTCGTAGCCCATCATCCGCATCCACCGGGCGAGTCGGCCGACGTTGAGGTCGACTATAAACTTCGGAGCTTCGCTGATACTCATGTTATTGAACGATACCTGCCTCCGGTTTTAACACCGTCCGGCTGCACCTGCATATTCTACTTGGGCCTGGAAATACTAAACCTGGAGTTGCATTCCCTCATAGGCTAACGTAATCGGTGTACCCAGGGTTTCGGCGACATCCTTAATCTGGATTCTTATTTCATCCTCCAGCTCCGGACTCATGTGCACAGTGACTATCTCAGGCAGGTAGCCTTTGACTTTGCGGAAGGTAATCATTTCCTGCTGAAGCAGGGTCGGGGTCATGTGCCCGGCCTCCAGGGCAATTTCAGAAAACCTGTCAGGTAGCGTAACCTCGGTGATGAGTACCCGGGGGGATATATGCTGCCAGCATTCCTCGAGCCCCGGTCCGGTGTCCGCGGTGTAGAACATCGCTTCACCTTCCGGTGATGTGACCTGGTACCCCACTGTTGTCACCGGGTGATTTACCGGGACGGGCAGGACAGAATAGCCGGCAATCTGCTCTGTCCGGTGCGGCTCCACTATCGTGAACCGGATGGTCGGGTTTTCCACCGGTCTCTCCAGGAATTTGGAGTATAGTTCGCCGTTAAGGAGATGGGAGGAAAGAGCTTCACGGACATCCTTCGTGGAGTACACGCAGACGGAGGTACCGGAGTGGTAAATATTCATGGCCAGTATCGGTATATCCCTGATATGGTCATAGTGCTGGTGGGTAAGCAACACTGCCTTGAGTGAGCGTTGAGCGGGTATGGAAAGGTTACCGGTCAACGCCCCGGCGTCTATCGCCAGGACATCATCGATGAGCAGGCAGATACAACCGGTCTTCTGCGATTCGACATTGTGCGCCCCCAGAAAGCGAATATTCATTGTTCGATAGCCTTTCGTTGCCGTTCACGAATAGAGAACGGATTGAAGTTCGTCTCGTGGTCGTAGATATCCGTACCCTCACGCTTTTTGAGGGAATTCACTGCGAGGTACGTCAGCGGGGTGGCCGCCACCTCAATTGCTATCTTGGCCAGCCAGTGGTGGAGGACCATCACCAGTGCAAAGACCGGAGTACCCACGAAGGCCAGCGTGATGAATATCAGGGTATCCAGACCCTGTCCCACCAGCGTGGAGCCGATGGTCCTTGTCCACAGCCAGCGCCCCCGGGTTATGACCTTCATCTTTGCCATGATAAAGGAGTTGACAAATTCACCGGCAAGGTACCCAAGGAAAGAGGCGGACAGTAACCGTGGTGTATAGCCGAGGATGCTTACGTAGGCCTCCTGGCCTTCCCAGAACGGTGCTGACGGCATAATCTGCCCCACCCAGGCGAAGAAGACGAAGACCAGGTTGCAGGCGAAACCGAGCCAGATTATCTTCCTTGCCTGGTGATACCCGTAGACTTCAGTCAGGACATCCCCGAAGATGTAGCTCAGGGGAAAAACGAATATCGCCGCGGGTAGAATCAGAGGTCCCAGGCTTACCACCTTAACCGCGATGACGTTGGCAGTGATGAGGCAGGTAACGAAGGCGGCGGCGATGACCACGAACCGGGGAGAGGCATTCATTGTTAAATCCAGTGCTGGCGACGGAAGAAGTAGAGCATGGCAGCAATGATTACCAGGCAGATAAGGGAGACATAGAGGGCGGCGAGTTTGGAGTCCCCGAAGGGTCCCAGGGGGATGTTCATGCCGAAGATACTGGCCACGACCGTAATCGGCAGCATGATGGTGGCGATTACGGTTAGCATTCGGACTATCTCGTTGGTGCGGTTCGTTGCCAGGGAGTCGTGGGTATCGTTCAACCCCTCGATTCTCTCCTTGTACTCGTCCAATCCGTCCCATATCTTGTCAATATGGTCAACAATGTCGTCGAAGTAGACCTCCATGTCCGTCTCGGTAAAGCGGCGGACTTTGGCCCAGAGGCTGCCGGCTACCGCTCGCAGTGGCCAGATAACGCGGCGGAAGGAGATGACATCCCGGCGCAACTCGGAGATTTCCCTTATCGCATGGGGCATGCTGTGGGAGAAAATCTCCTCATCTACCCTGTCGATGTTATTGCCAATCTTGTTCAGTATCGGCAGGCAGTAATCCACCAGCCGGTCGATTATACGGTAAAGGAGTTGTCCCGGGCCACCGCTGAGGTTCTGGCTTCGGGCTTCCTCGTCAAGCTGGCACTGCCGGAACAGGTTCACCAGTGGCTTGAGGTCTCCCCGGTGCAGCGTGATAACGTAGTTCTGCCCGATGAATACCGACACCTGGCTGGGGGTTGTTACTCTTGTCTTTTTGTTGAACACGGGAAAGTGGAAGACCAGGAAGAGGTAGTCCTCGTACTCGTCTATCTTGGGCCTCTGAATACGACTGAGACAATCGTCCAGGTCCAGGGGGTGGAAAGGATAGTTCTGGGCCAGGTACTCAGTCTCCCGCTCCGTAGGACCCGCAATGTTGACCCAGGTTACGTCTTCCCAGGTCAGCGACTCTACGTGCAGTTGTGGCTCTTTTCCGGTTGTGGTCCTGGCCATGACAGACTGCCCCCCCACTGGTGTGTCGCCGGTCTACATTCTATCATATTTGCCAGACCGTGACTAAATCGTGTATCATATTAGTTGTAATGATATAAAACTGTCAATATACCGCCGTTGTGGCGAAGAGGGCGCTGGTTTCAACGCCCTCTTCTTTGGGCACCGCCCGCAATACGGGGCGCACCGGCACACGAGCTACTACCCCGGTATCACCCTGCCAGACCTGCTGGCGGTATCCGTTGACAGGGACTGAAAAGCACTGTTGGGGAGGTCCTGTCGATGTCCGCTCACCCTCTGGAGGAACTGCTGCACCCGAGGTCAATCGCCGTGGTTGGCGCATCTAATACTGGACGAGGAATGGGATTTGTTTCACCTCTCCTGGAGTTGGGCTTTAAGGGTGATATCTACCCCGTTAATCCAAAATATACCGAGATAATGGGCATGAAGGCCTATCCCCGGGTAAGGGATATTCCCGGGCATGTCGATTACGTCATTTCTTCCATTCCGGCAGCCGGGGTGATGAGCCTGCTCGATGACTGCGCCGAGAAGGGTGTGAAACTCGTCCACCTGTTCACGGCACGTTTCAGTGAAACCGGGCGCAAGGATGCCGCTCAACTGGAGCAGGACATACTGAAGAAGGCCAGAGAGTCCGGTATCCGTCTTATTGGCCCAAACTGCATGGGCATCTACTATCCGGCAATGGGTATCTCCTTCAATAGCGGGATGCCCAGAGAAGCTGGTTCGGTTGGCGTGGTCTCCCAGAACCACTTAGTCGTGGGGTGACCGTTGTCCGGATCCCAGCCCAGGCGTTTGCCAATTATACCCTGGTGTTCGATAGTATGACCCTGGCCCT
>DAOUVG010000001.1 GCA_030667735.1 Dehalococcoidales bacterium | reverse complement strand
GTACGGCACGCGCAGGATTGATGCAGACCTACTTGCACCGAGCGGCATCTGGTGCGTTTCGATCTACGGTGACGGTGTTCCCCACGAACGCTCTCGCTCAGGATGCCGAGATGAGCCTAACCGAGTACGAAGACTTCGTCTATAACGCGTGTATGCCCGACATGGATGATCCTGTCGGTCACTGGAAGCGCCTCTCCGGCTGGCAGCAGCGCGTCATCGAGTGGCTCACTGGTAAGGAAAGTGTGCACGTCACCGGACTGGAGACTGATCTTCATTTCAGCATTTCCGGCCGCACCTTCGTCAACTGTGACGGCAAGGTCAATATGCCTGACGGAGAAGTTTATACGGGCCCGGTGGAGGACAGCATCGAGGGGCACGTCTGCTTCTCGTATCCGGCCATCTACGGCGGACGCGAGGTCACCGGAGTCAGGCTCTGGTTCGAGGGTGGCCAAGTCGTTAAGGCTACGGCTGAGAAGAACGAGAATTTCCTGTTGGAGACACTCGAAACCGATGAAGGCGCCCGGCGAATTGGCGAATTCGGCATCGGCACCAACGAGGGCATCAATCGCTTCAGCGGCCAGATATTGTTCGACGAAAAGATAAACGGCAGTTTCCACATGGCACTTGGCGCAGGTTTTCCCCAGACCGGCAGCCGGAATGAGTCCGCCATCCACTGGGACCTCATATGCGACCTGAGAGACAACGGCGAGATCCGTGTGGACAATGAACCCCTGTATCGAGATGGTAAATTCGCCATTCCGTTCAAGTAGAAACCCTTTCTCCCCTTAGCCGGTGCAGCACAATCGAATCCAAGTGTCCCATCACAGGGCGCAATCGCATAATCGTCCATATTGTCACACCCACAATGCGCAGCCGTTGAAAGGAACTGCTGTTACCCTGCGGTTCTTCAAGTGGGAGTAGCCAGCTAAGACACCATGAAAACCTCATTGAAGGTCGGGGCTCTCAATTTCATACCACTTTAGCTTATCAGGCACCATCCCAGAGCGGGAAACCCGGACTCTCACTACTGGAATACCTTCACAGGTTGCCACTGCCGGGTAGCAGTATCGAGCCTCATCAGGCTGAGGAGGCGGCCATCCGGAGTGTACACACGGCAGCGAGTATCCGATACCGAATCGGATGGGACCTCCGGGTCACCGCCCGGATTACTCGCCAGTTCCACAGGGCGTCCGTTCCTGATGACCTGTGCCGTTTCTTCACTGACAGTCTCCGCCCTCCAGTCCGTGAGCACAGAATCCATGGGACGTACAAACTGCTGCCAGTATCCGTCACGGAAGGCATCCTCAAGCACCGGCACAGAGACGGCTTCCTCTATCCCGAAGATGCCGCACCTCAGGCGAATGAGGCTCCGCACGGTAGCACCGCAACCCAGAACCTGCCCGATATCGTGGGCCAGAGAGCGAATGTAAGTGCCTTTGGAGCAGACTACCTCCACTGTCACCACCGGTGACTGCCACGCCGTTACTTCGAGGCGATAAACCTCTACCTGGCGCTGCCGCCGCTCAATGGTGATACCGGCCCGCGCCAGTTGGTAAAGCGGTCTGCCCTGATGTTTCACTGCGCTGTACATCGGAGGGGTCTGCAGAATCTGCCCGCGGAAGGTATCAAGCACCGCCTCCACCTGCTCCCGCCCAATCCCTGAAATATCCCCCCTCTGGACAATCGTGCCGGTGGAATCGTAGGTATCAGTGGCGATACCCAGCTCGATTTCTGCGCGGTAGGTCTTGGTGGCGTCTACCAGGAACTCGACAACCCGTGTCGCCTGGCCGAGGCAGATGGGAAGGACACCGGTGGCCTCCGGGTCAAGCGTACCGGCGTGCCCGACACGCCGCTCACCGCTAAGTCGCCTTATCAGCGCCACAACCCCGAAAGAGGTTTTGCCCCGGGGCTTGTTGACGTTCAGTATGCCGTCCATAAACCATCGCACGCAGCCACCCGGGAACGTGGCTCCCTTCTCCACACGGTCCTGATAGCGGCTCTAGTCCTGGCGGGGAGACTCAGTATCTGTGCAGTCTTCTCCCGGAGTCACCTGGTCAATAAGCCGAAGCACCTGGTCCCCACGTTCAATGGAATCATCCCACTGAAAAGTGAGTTCCGGGACCCGCCTCAATCTCAGATTTACCGCCATTTCACGGCGAAAGAATCCTGCTGCGGAAGCCAGCACACCAAGTATTTCCTGTCTGTCTTCTTCACCCTGCACACAACTGACGTATACCTTGGCGTGCTTCATATCCGAAGAAGTGCTGACTGCCGTAATCGAAATGAAATTGCCAAGTCGTGGGTCTTTGACTTGGCGTTGAAGCATCTCACTCATTTCCTGGCGGATAAGACTGTTCACCCGCTCGATATGATATCCCACGATCTCCTCCTCAGCCAGCCTCCTCTGTCCTGAATACCTCCAGGATGTCGCCCACTTCAAAGTCAGTAAAACCTCTGGCGCCTACTCCGCACTCATAGCCGCTGGCCACTTCTCGTGCGTCCTCCTTAAAGCGACGCAGGCTGTTGACGACAGACTCATGCACTACCTGTCCCTTGCGAAGCACCCTGATCGAAGCTCCACGAACCATTCTGCCTTCGGTTACGTAGACACCGGCCACCTTTTCGCGCTTGCTAAGCGAGAAGATAGCTCGCACCTCAGCATGGCCCTCAATTACTTCAATGTACGTAGGCTCCAGCATCCCTTTGAGAGCTTTAGCGATATCGTCCACGAGGTTATAAATAACATCATAATAGCGGATACTCACGCCTTCCAGCTCGGCCAGCCGCCGCGCACCAGTCTCCGACCCGGTGTTGAAACCGATAATCACCGCCTTGGATGCGATGGCAAGCATCACATCACTCTCGGTAACATTACCGGGACCGCTGTGAATGACCCTGACCTTGACTTCTTCTTCGGCAATCTGTTCCAGAGAGGTCCTTATCGGCTCGATGCTACCCTGGACATCGGCTTTCATTACGATATTGAGTTCCTTTACCCGGCCGGTACTCAACTGCTCGTAGACATTGCTTAGATTTACCGCCCTGGGTCCAGCCTGTTCTCGTTCCCTTTCCGCCCTGTTCTTCTCTATTAAAGATTGTGCCTGACGCTCGTCAGCCGTGACCGTCAGTACATCACCGACCTGCGGGACACTATTCAGACCGAGCACCTCTACCGGAGTAGAGGGACCGGCTCTCTTGACCCGCTTCCCGGCGTCATTAAACATCGCCTTCACTCTGCCCCACGTATCACCAACCACAACCGTGTCACCCAGCCTCAAAGTGCCGGAATGGACCAGTACCGTACCCAGAGGTCCCCGGGACTTGTCCATCTCCGCCTCAATAACCACGCCCTCTGCAGGACGGGAAGGGTCTGCCTTGAGCTCTTCCACCTCGGCGACAACCATCAGGTTCGACAGTAGCTCATCGATTCCGAGCTTCTCTCTGGCTGAAATCTGCACGCAAACGGTATCGCCACCCCACTCCTCGATAAGCAGGCCGGCATCCGCGAGCTGCTGTTTCACCAGGTCCGGATTTGCCTCCGGTCTATCAATCTTGTTGATAGCGACTAAAATCGGCACACCGGCGGCACGAGCGTGGTCTATCGCCTCCAGCGTCTGCGGCATTACACCGTCATCTGCAGCAACCACCAGTATCGTAATATCGGTCACCTGTGCTCCGCGGGCCCGCATCGCAGTGAATGCCTCATGGCCCGGAGTATCCAGGAACGTAATCCTCTGCCCGTTGACCTCTACCTGGTAGGCACCGATATGCTGGGTGATTCCACCGGCTTCCTGGTCCATGACATTTGTCTGCCGGATGGTGTCGAGGAGCCTGGTCTTGCCGTGGTTGACGTGTCCCATTATCGTTACCACAGGCGGACGTGGCTTCAGTCCGCCTGTTTCCCCGGTGGTCTGAGGCCGTTGCTTTCGCCGGACTTCGGCAATACGGCCCGCCTTCCGAGTCGCCGGGGTTTCCATCCGTACCTCGTAGCCGTAGTCCGTTGCCACGGTAGCAGCCACGCTGTATTCCAGCACCTGGTTGACATTGGCCATAACTCCACGCCTCATCAACCGTTTTATCGCATCCACGGGGCTGACCTGTAAGAGCTCCGCTAGCTGTTTAACAGTTAGTGCAGATGGAATCCTAATCTGGCGAGCCTTTTCCGGCGTAGAAGCAGAGTTGTCTTTCTCTGCCACTGGCCTGGAGGCATCGTCCTGTTTACCCGAACCTACCACTATTTATCTCCCCGCAAGATAGCTTTCCCTTGCTCCGCAAGCTCCTCCCGGTTGTCCCGGGAAAGAGCAATCCGTAATACTTGCTCCAGCCGGCCGCGCTTCAATCCAACCTCCCAGCACTCCGAAGTGTTGCACAGGTAGGCCCCGCGCCCCGCTTTCCTGCCGCTGGTATCCACCTCCACTCTAGCGTCACCGACCCGCACCAGTCGAATCAGTTCGCGCTTGGTCTTCACCTGACGGCAGGCCACACACGTCCGCTGCGGCACATGCCTGGTGCCCCTCTGGCTGTTGTCAGGACTCTTCCTCATTATTCACAGAGACTTCAGAAACTTCCAGCCGACGCACGCTCTTCACCCCCTGGTCTTCACCCTCCTGGCCTTTGGCCCGGCCCGCCTTTTTCTTTTTCTTCTTTCTCACCCTGACACCACGGTCCGGCATGATATCCTCGGCAAACCGTATCTCGGACGTCCCAACGGTTATCGGTACTACAAAGGGCACGGCCAGCTCGACCTCTTCAATCTTCACCGGCTCCGGCTCTTCTTCCTCCGCTTCCTCCGCTTCCTCCACTATCTCTGGTCCCAGAGCCTCAAGCTCAACCGGCACCTCCGCCACCGGCATTTCCGCCTTGATGGTGACCTCTTCTTCAGCCTCAACAAGTAACTCGGCTACCGGTTCCTCTACCGGTTCAGCTTCAACTTCCCCTGCCTCCTCCGCAACCGCTTCGAGCTCGGCCCTCGCTCGCTCTATCTTTGCTCTCTCTTCCTCATATGCGGAAACAGGCTTGATATCAACTCGCCAGCCGGATAGCTTCGCCGTTAACCTGGCGTTCTGCCCTTCTCTCCCGATAGCCAGCGAAAGCTGCCTGTCAGGGACAATCACCGTAGCCACACCCTCTGCCTTGTTCAACTCCACGTCGACTATCTGAGCAGGACTCAGTGCGCTGGCAATGAAGACGGCAGCATCCGCATTCCACAGCACAACGTCTATCTTCTCGCCGCTCAGTTCATTGACGATATTCTGTATCCTGATGCCACGCAATCCAACACAGCATCCTACCGGGTCGATACCCTCCTGTCGGGCAGCCACAGCTACCTTCGTCCGGTGTGATGCCTCCCGGGCTATCGCCTTAATCTCCACCACTCCGCTGAAGACCTCGGGCACTTCTATTTCGAAGAGGCGCTTCACGAGGTCAGGATGGGAACGTGATACTATTACGCGGGGCCCCTTATTGGTTTGCACTACCTCAAGGAGAAGCACCTTCAGCCTCTGGCCTACCCGATACCGCTCGCTGGGCATCTGCTCCGCCGGAGGGAGCACCGCCTCGGTCCGACCAAGCTCTATCAGGACCTGCCTGGGCTCGATACGCTGCACCACACCGCTGATAATGTCCCCTTCTTTATTCGCGTATTCCTCGAAGATGGCACTATGTTCGGCTTCGTGAAGTCGCTGGAGTATAACCTGCTTGGCCGTCTGAGCAGCGATGCGTCCGGCATTGGGTGGGGTAGCCTCCACCATTACCGTTTCTTCCAGTTGCACGTCAGGATTAATCAGGCGAGCTTTTTCCAGGGATATTTCCAACCGTTCATCATCAGGTTGCTCTACGGCCACCTTCTCAGCCCATACCTCAACCTTACCCGTGTCCGGGTTAATCTTCACTTCTATATTCTGGTTAGCAGCAAAGTGGTCCTTCCGGTATGCCGACTCCAGCGCTGACTCCACCGCAGAGATGACCACTTCTTTGCTCAGCTTCTTCTCTGCAGAGAGTTGCGTGATAGCGAGCAGAAACTCGCTCTTCATTTCAGGTCAGGCCTCCATTTTTCAACTTCGCATTCAAGAAAAAAAGTGGGACTCAGGCCCACTTAAGTAGTGACCAGAGTATACCATAACGTCGCCAAAGATGCAAGAGAAACCATACAATACCACCCGTTCTGAGTACCACTCAGACGGTGCGATGGAGACTGGCATCACGCCAAACTGCTCCCAGACGGGGCACCCGTGCGGGGAGGAATAGTTATCTTCCTGTGCAGGAAGCAGTTAAAGCCTGCTTTCTAACAGGCACTCTCCGGTGGTTGCCGGCATCGGCTGTACTGGAGTGTCACCAATGTAACGGGCGGGTACAGTACCTGGTAATCCCCGCTACCCTGAGATATAATAAGGACAGTAATTCCTGCCCCAATGACTCCTATTCAGTGCGTTTACCCCAGCTTCCATGAAGCGCAATCAGCACTCCGAAGACGAGGCGTAATTTGGACATAGAGCGATTGAAGAGCGCCGTCATCGACGAGGTAGACACTCGCCGTACCCCGCTCAGAGAGCTTGCTCTGAGAATCCATGACAACCCGGAGACTGGCTTCGGCGAGACCCTGGCAGCCGCCTGGCTGACCGAATACCTGGAGCAGAACGGCTTCTCCATCGAAAGGGGTATCTGTGAGCTACCGACCGCTTTCCGGGCCAGCTACGGCGAAGGGAAGCCAACTATTGCCCTGCTCGCCGAATATGATGCCCTGCCCGGAATGGGACACGCCTGCGGTCACAACATTATCTGCACCAGCGCAGTCGGTGCGGCAATAGCCGTCCGGTCCGTCGCCCGCGAGTTGACCGGCCGTATAGTCGTGATTGGCACTCCTGCTGAGGAGCTTCTCGGCGGCAAGGTAATCATGACCAGAAGAGGGGCCTTTACCGACCTGGACGCAGTCATGATGGTGCACCCGAGCGTGGCCAATACCGCCACAACCTACGCCCTCGCCTGCCAGAACCTGGACATTGAATTCTTTGGAAAGGCGGCCCACGCTGCCGCCCATCCCGAAAGGGGAATTAACGCCCTTGAAGCCATGCTCCTGTCCTTTGCCGGGATAAACTCACTGCGCCAGCACATCAAGAGCACGGCACGCATCCACGGAATCATCACCGATGGTGGAAAGTCCCCCAATATTGTCCCTGATTACAGCGCCGGCAAGTTCATGGTCCGCGCTGAGCAAGACAGCTACCTCGACGAATTGCAGGAGAAGGTCCTTAACTGTTTTCAGGGAGCCGCCACCACCACCGGTGCCCGGCTGGAATACAAATGGGACGATGTGCGCTACGCCCCGATGCATAATAATATGATTCTCGCGGAGCTATTCGCCGGCAACATGGGGCATCTCGGGCGCCAGGTGCAACTGGTCGACCACAGTGGTGCCTTCGGCAGTACCGATATGGGTAATGTCAGCCAGGTTGCACCGGCAATCCACGCCACAATCGCCATTGCACCCCGAGAGGTACTGCTGCACTCCCCTGAGTTTGCTGTGGCCGCTGCCTCTGAAGAAGCTATCGATGGACTGTGTGATGCCGCCAAAACGATGGCAATGACAGTGATTGACCTCCTCGCCCGTCCGGAAAAACTGACCGCGCTGAAGGAGGAGTTCGAGAGAACGAAATGACTACCATCGGCATTCCCCGGGCACTTCTCTACTACCAGTACTACCCCATGTGGAAGACCTTCTTCGAACACCTGGGGGTGGAAGTAGTCACTTCCGAGCCAACCAGCCGAAACACGCTGGCTAAAGGTAGTACCCGAGTCGTTGCCGATACCTGCCTGCCGGTCAAGGTCTTCGTCGGTCATGTCCTGTCTCTGGTAGATAAGTGCGATTACATCTTCATTCCGGCGATTCGCAGCCTGAAAAGCAGGACATACAACTGCGCCAAGTTCCTGGGACTGCCTGATATGACCAGGGCGGTTGTCCCCGAGTCTCCGCCAATACTGGAGATAGAGATTGACGTTAACCGGGGGAAGCGCTATCTCTACCAGTCTATCTACGGGCTGGGCCGGCACTTTAACTGGAATCCGCTCAGGGTCAGGGAAGCAGCCACGGCTGCCATGGAGGCCTTTATCAGCTACCGGGGACTGATGTCCGAAAGCAGACTGACACCGCTCCAGGCAATTGATGACATCACGGGCATTCCCCGGCGAGAGCCGGTCGAACCATCAATCGCCCCGACCACACCGTCAGCGACCATCGCCGTCATCGGACACGCCTACCTCCTCTATGACGAGCATGTCAACTACGAGCTTATCCACCGGCTGGAACAGTATGGTGCCAGGGTACTCACCCCGGAGATGCTTACCGAACACGAACGCGAAGCGGCTGTAGCCAGACTGGTAGGCAGGGCATACTGGACGTACGAAGAAGACGTCGTCGGTGCCGGGGGACACTATCTTCAGAATGAGGTTGATGGCGTTATCGGTATCATGGCGTTTGGCTGCGGGCCGGATTCGCTGATGATGGAGATACTGCGCCGTGAGGCGGGAAATCAGCAGACCACTGCCTTCATGTGCATCACCCTTGAAGAGCATACTTCCGAGACCGGTGTGATTACGCGACTGGAGGCGTTTCTTGATATGATTCACCGCAGGAAGAGGAGACGGGTGGCTCTATGCGTGTAAGTACGCCCCACATGGGCCATGTATACATTCCCTTCAAGGCTATCTTCAAGAGGCTGGGTGTCGAATTTATTATGCCGCCTATCAACACACAGCGCACTCTGTCGCTAGGTGCCAGATACTCCCCGGAGGGCCTCTGCATTCCCTTTAAAATGACCTTGGGCAACCTGATTGAAGCCGCCGACATGGGGGCCAATACCCTGCTGATACCTGGTGGCGATGGCATCTGCCGCCTCGGCTACTACGGTAAGGTCCAGGAGCAGGTGCTCCACAATCTGGGATATGATACCGAAGTCATCCAGATTGGTGTATCGGAGCAGAAGTTCCGCAGTTTGATGAGTATCATCCGAAAAGTCTCCGGTGATGCTCCGTGGTACCGGATTATATCCGCCATCCGTTTCGGTTTGTCTAAACTTGCCAGCGTGGACCGCGTAGAACGCGTGGTGCAGAAGGTACGGCCTGTGGAACTGGTCAAGGGTACCGCCAATCAATTGTATTCCCATGCAATCAGTGCTATTGACAAGGCCGATGATTATGATACCCTGAAGAGGGTAGAGGTGGACTATATTAACCAGCTGGAGCGGGTACCCAGGGACAAGCAGGTGCAACCGCTGATAGTAGGCATTACCGGCGAGTTCTATGTACTGCTGGAGCCGTTCTCCAGCTTTGACATTGAGCAGGAGTTGGGGCGAATGGGTGTGGAGGTAAGACGGTCAACCTTCGTTTCCGAATGGACCAAGTTCAGCTTCTTCCTCAACCCGTTCGGCATCAACGAAAAGAAACGGATTCACAGAGCAGCCCGTCCTTATCTGAAGCGAGATATCGGTGGCGATGGCTGGGAATCAGTGGGCGAGAAAGTGCTTCACGCCGAAGAATACGATGGCATAGTGCACCTGGCACCCTTCACCTGTATGCCCGAAATCATAGCCCAGAATATCATGCTTTCAACCAGGGAGAAAATCCCGGTGCTGACGGTACTCTGCGATGAGCAGATAGCCAAGGCGGGAGTATTGACCAGGCTGGAAGCCTTCGTTGACCTGCTGATAAGGAAGCGCCGCGCACACAGTGGCAGAGCCCAGGGAGCGGCCGCTTAAGAGAGCGGCCGCTTAAGGGAGTGGTGATGGAAACCTACCTCGGGATTGATGTTGGTTCGGTAACGACCAAACTTGCCGTCCTCGATGAGCACGACGAGCTGGTAAACCACGTCTATCTCCTGACCCAGGGCAGGCCGATTGATATGATACAGGAAGGACTGCGGGAAACCAGGAAACAGCTTCCCGCAGACTGCGATGTCTGCGGTGTGTCCACAACCGGGAGCGCCCGCTACCTTGCCGGTGTAATCGTTGGCGCGGACCTGGTGAAGAACGAGATTACGGCCCACGCAGTGGCCGCCCTGCATTACTTCCCCGACGTCCGGACCATCATTGAAATCGGGGGGCAGGATAGCAAGATAACCATCGTCCGCGACGGGATAGTCACTGACTTTGCCATGAATACCGTCTGCGCCGCCGGCACCGGCAGTTTCCTTGACCACCAGGCGCTGCGCCTCGATATGAGCATCGAAGAACTCAGCCAGCGAGCGCTGGCGAGCAGTGCCCCGGTGCGCATTGCCGGACGCTGTACCGTCTTTGCGGAATCGGATATGGTGCACAAGCAGCAGATGGGGCACCGGGTTGAAGATATCCTCTACGGTCTCTGCCAGGCTCTGGTGCGCAATTACCTCAGCAATGTAGGTCTGGGTAAAGACATCCAGCCGCCAATCATATTCCAGGGCGGGGTTGCCTTCAACCAGTCAATAATCAGGGCTCTCCAGGAAGAGCTTGGTATGGAAATTATTGTCCCACCCCACCATGAGATTATGGGAGCTATTGGCGCTGCCCTGCTGGTACACGAGGAGATGGCCACCGGGGGTAGCAGCAGCCAGTTCAAGGGATTTGACCAGAGCGAGGTGAAGTACCGCACCTCCTCGTTCGAATGTAAGGCCTGTCCGAATAACTGTGAGGTTGCCCGGCTTTCCCTTAACGGCAAGGCTCTCGCCCATTGGGGCGGGCGTTGCGATATGTGGGAGCGCGTGGCGGCTATTCCGTAGCCGCTTTGAGTGGCGGCTATTCCGTAGCCGCTTTGCGTGGCGGCTATTCCGTAGCCGCATGAGGAAACAAATGATAATAGCTGTTGACGCCGCCGGCGGAGAATATGCCCCCCGCGAGGTAGTGAAGGGAGCCATCAAAGCTGCCCAAGACTATGACATAGGGATTGCCCTGGTAGGTAGAAAGGACCTGCTTCATGTGCAGACCGGCCGCTATCTCAAGAAGCTGGACATGACCATCGTTGATGCCACTCAGACCATCGAGGACAACGAGTCGCCGATAGAGGCGGTTAACAACAAGCCGGACTCCTCAATCATGATGGGTATCAATCTGGTAAAGACGGGGAAGGCAGCGGCGTTTGTGTCCGCCGGTAACACCGGTGCAGTGCTCTACTCGGCGCTTCTCAGTCTGGGCAGGATTAAAGGCATCGAACGTCCCGCCATTGCCAGCATTATCAATATCAACGTCACCGCCCCCGTCCTGCTTATTGACTCCGGCGCTAATGCCAACTGCCGGCCGAAATACCTTGTCCAGTTCGCCCGGCTGGGCTCCATCTATTCCAGGGAAGTGCTCGGTGTCCCCTCTCCCCGTGTCGGCCTGCTTAATAATGGGGAGGAGGAGGGGAAGGGAAACCTCCTGATGCGGGAGACCTATAACCTCCTCAAGGAAACAGACCTCAACTTCGTGGGTAATATCGAGGGGCACGGGCTCGTACGGGGAGGAGCCGATGTAATCGTGACCGACGGCTTTACCGGAAATATTGTCCTCAAGGCTCTCGAAGGGCTGGGTGATACCTTCCTTCAGCTGCGCAACGTTGGCCAGGTATTCGCCAACGCCCGTCACATGCAGTCGCGCCATCAGCTCTTTGATACCGGTCTCGGCTCCCTGGTCAAGCGGATAGATTATCGGGAATCCGGGGGGGCCTGCCTCCTCGGGGTGGATGGCGATGTTATCATAGCTCACGGACGGAGCCATGCCAAGGCCATAAGGAACGCCATCGGTCTCGCCAAGCAAAGCGTTGATAGCGCCGTCTGCCAGATAATAAAGGACCAACATAGTCAGCCTGCTGCATCGGAGTAGTAAGCGGACGTCACGCGTAGCCGGCGGGAACAGGGGTACCGTTATTGACAGAAGTAACTGTCACAATCAGCATCATAAATGAAAGCAGCCGCAGGGACTGCGACGCCGACTGTGGGACGGACTGGTCTTCACCGGATGCCGTCGCCCTGGCCGCCCGACAGATTAAGGACAGGTTTGGTACCGAAGCCCGTCTGGAGTACCTCGACCTCGCGAGCGGTACTGATGACGGGCAGGCAAACGAATGGCGGGGGACAATCCGGGAGAGAAGCCTATCCGTGCCTCTGCTACTCATCAACGGTCGTCTCAGGATTGCCGGGCAGTTTGATATTCGCCGGATGATTGATGCCGTTGAAGCTGAAATGGAGATTGGAACATGACATCGGATAAAGGTAACGTCTACGAGGTTATCATTATTGGTGGCGGCCCTGCAGGCCTGACTGCCGGACTCTACACCTCGCGTGCCAGGCTCCGCAGCCTGCTCATGGAAAAGGCACTGGTAGGCGGCCAGATTGTCAATGCCGAGCAGGTGGAGAATTTCCCCGGATTCCCGGACGGTGTCTCAGGTCCCGAACTCGGGGAGCTGCTCAACCGGCAGGCGGCCAAGTTCGGACTGGAAACGCTTTCCGCCGAGGTCTGCGGGCTCGAACTACAGGAAGACCTGAAACTGGTCAGGACCACCGAGGGTGCCTTCACTGCCCGGGTGTTAATCATCGCCGGTGGTTCAAGTAGACAGGAACTGGGTGTCAGCGGCGAAAAGGAGTTTACCGGCAAGGGCGTGTCTTACTGCGCCACCTGTGATGCCGCCTTCTTTCGTGAACAGCCGGTGACTGTAGTCGGTGGCGGTGATGCCGCCATCACTGAAGCCCTGCACCTCGCCAAGTTCGCCTCCGGTGTAACCGTGATTCACCGCCGTGACCAGTTGCGTGCCAGTCGTATCCTCCAGGAGAGGGCCTTCGCGGAGCCCCTGATTGACTTCAGGTGGGACAGCGTTATCGAGCGGATTGAAGGCAAGGATTTCGTCGAGGGAGCGGCTGTGCGTAATGTGAAGACCGGCGAACAGTCCATGCTGGCCGTGACGGGGGTTTTTGTATCTATCGGTTTCCGACCGGACACGGACTACCTTAAGGGGATTCTGCCCCTGGATGGTATCGGTCATATCATCACCAATGAGAAGATGGAGACCGGCATACCCGGTATTCTGGCCGCCGGCGACATTCGCCACAACTCCGCCCGACAGGCGATAACGGCTGCCGGTGACGGGGCTACCGCCGCAATCTTCGCCGAAAAACATCTCACGGAACAGTGAAAAAAGCCTTGACCTCCTCTGCGTGGGATGAAGTATAATTGCACCATCATCACTGAGAAAGAGAGTAGATATGAAAGTTGTTTTCCTGCAGGATGTACATAATGTCGCCAAGGCCGGCGAAATAAAAGACGTAGCTGATGGCTACGCGAGAAACCACCTGATACCAAACCAGTTTGCGGCACAGGCAGACCCCAAGATGATGAATGTCATCGAAGCCCGGATAAAGGCAGGTGCCCGCATTGCCGCCCAGACCGAATCGGAAATGCTCGAACTGGCCGGCCTGCTGGATGGCCAGGAGATTACCCTCAAGGCCCGGTCCGGGGTGGAAGGCCGCCTTTATGGTTCGGTGACGCCGGCTGATATCGCTGCCGAGATTGAAAAGGCCACCAGATGTGTCATCGACAAGCGGAGAATCGAGTTGGAGAACCCCATCCGCCAACTGGGGGGCTATGAAGTACCCATAAGGCTGGCCAGGGAAATAGTACCCACGATAATACTGACAGTCGTTGAAGAGGAGTCCTGAACCGGTCTTCGGCAGACCAGAAACAGGGACTCTGCTGGAAATCCGACCATCGTCCACTATTCCGGCGGAAGGAGAGTGCGGGGTGAGCAATGACAGACTGCCCCCACATGATATCAGCGCTGAAGAGGCGGTAGGTGGCTCGCTGCTGATAGATGGTAAAGCTATCTACGAGGTAGCCGTCCTGCTGCGACCGGGTAACTTCTACAGCGAGCAGAACCGGCTCGTTTACCAGGCCTGCCTCTCGCTCTATGAACGCAACGAAGCCATCAACCAGATAACCGTAGCCCAGGAGTTGGAGCGGCTCGGGAAGCTGGAGTCTATCGGTGGTGTTGCCTATCTCTCCCACCTGATATCTATTGTCCCTACTTCACTGGATGTTGAGCACTACGCCCAGATTGTCTACCGGCTGTCAATAATGCGTCAATTAATTACCGCCGCAGACAGTATATCAAACATCGGCTACCAGGCAGACCCGGATATCAATGCCGCCCTGAGCCAGGCCGAGGATACCCTGTACAAACTCCGCAGCACCCGGGGCTCCGCTGACTTCGTCCACATCAAACAGGTGCTGGAGAGATACCTCGAACCCCCACCCCAGCCGGACGACGATGTTCAGCAGCCACTTGCTCAGATAATGTCCAGCTTTCGTGGTCTGGACGAGTTCCTCGATGGCTTTCAGCGCTCCGACCTTGTCGTAATCGCCGGCAGACCCAGCATGGGTAAGACCAGCCTGGCGTTGAATATCGCCCGAAATACCGCCGTAGAACAGGGCGCCTGCGTGGTCATCTTCAGCCTGGAAATGGCAAATGAGGCGCTGGCCCAGCGCCTGGTGGCCAGCGAGTCCGGCATTAATCTCAGGAAATTGCGTTTTGAACACCAGATGGAGTCGGACGAGAGAAGATTGTTCAGCGCTATCGGCGTTCTCTCCGAGTGCTCGATATACATCGACGATTCCCCGATGCTGCGGGTGATGGAGATGCGCAGCAAGGCCCGGCGTCTTTACTATGAGCGCGGCATTGACCTTATCATAGTTGATTATCTCCAGTTGATGCAGGGAGAAAGCAGGGGAGAGAACCGCGTCCAGGAAATCAGCTACATCACCCGCTCCCTTAAAGCACTGGCCCGTGAACTCAACGTGCCGGTGATAGCGGTATCCCAGCTAAGCCGGGCGGTCGAAGGCCGTACGAGCCACCGCCCCCAACTTTCCGACCTCAGGGAAAGCGGCAGCATCGAACAGGACGCCGACGTCGTCCTCTTCATCTACCGCGACGAGTACTACTACCCCACTGAGGAAGACTGGCTGGCGCAGTACCCGGACAAGGACTATCCCGAAGGCATCGCCCAGGTCATCGTTGCCAAGCACCGCAATGGGCCTACCGGCGACCTGAACCTGCGTTTTGTCCCGAGATTAGCCAAGTTCGAGAACATCGCCAGCCAGGAGCCGAGCTTACTATGAAGCAGTTCAATGGCTTCCCGGCCAGGATGGAGTTCACCCCGGTCCCCAACGTCTTCATAAACCGGCTTGTCCCGCAAATCAGGGACATCGCCGAGCTGAAGGTGACACTGCACCTCTTCTCGATACTCTATCGCAAGCGTGGCTCTCCCCGTTTTACCGCCTACCGGGAGCTTCTGGGTGATGCCGTCCTCATGAGCGGGCTCAAGGAGGAAGGGAAATCACCTGAAGATGTACTTAGACGCGGCCTTGACATGGCAGTCGACCGCAGTACGATTCTCCGAGTGGCTCTCAGCATGGACGACAAGCCGGAAGAAGTGTATTTCCTTAACACCGAGTCCGATAGGCGGTCTTTGGCCAAAATCCAGAGCGGGGAGCTCGCCTTCGCCGGGCTGAAAGCTCCCGGAAAGGCAGCCGTTACTGAAGTGGAGGAGACACCCAATATCTTCGCACTCTACGAGCAGAATATCGGCATGCTGACCCCCATGATTGCGGAGGAACTGCGCGAAGCCGAGGAGCAGTACCCCAGAGAATGGATTGAGGACGCCATCAGGGAAGCTGTCAGCCTGAACAAGCGGAGCTGGCGATATATTGTCCGCATACTGGAGCGCTGGACAACCGATGGCAGGAACGAAGACACGCAGCGGGGAGCAGGGAAAACAGACCCGGACAAGTTCATCAAGGGCAAATATGGACACATGGTCCGGCGCTAAGGCGTGTCCCCAGTCAGGAGACACGATGACATCCTGACCCTATTCTGGAGTGAAGGAAAGCAGCAACAGTGACCCTGGAGCATATCGGCGACATATTGAGCAAACAGGTCCTGGCAGATATACCAGGACCACAGGCAGACGCACCCTCCGGTGAGGAACCGGAGGACGCCCCTGCCGAACCGGTATGCCCCATCTGTAATGGGGCCAGGTTCCTCCATCCCCTTCTGCCAACGGGAAAGCCGGACTACAGTCGTGTTATTCCCTGCCGGTGTGTCCGGCAGGGCCAGGAAGGGAAACGCCAGTCCCGCCTGCAAAAATACAGCAACCTCGGTCCGCTCACCCGTCTGACCTTTGATACTATCATCCCCGAAGGCAGGAATGAGGACATCAACAGCCGGCAGCACTTCGGGCGGGCGCTTGCTGCAGCAAGGACATTTGCCGATAACCCGGAGGGGTGGCTGGTCCTCACCGGCCCCAGCGGTAACGGCAAGACTCATCTCGCCGCCGCCATCGCCAACTACCGCATCGACAGAGACCGGTCGGCCTTCTATATCACCACCCCGGACCTCCTTGACCACCTCCGTTCGAGCTTCAGCCCGGACAGTGACATGCCCTACGACGAGTTCTTCGAGCAGGTCCGCAATACCCCGCTGCTCGTCCTGGACGACTTCGGGGCGCAGTCCGGCACCCCCTGGGCTACGGAGAAGCTGGAGCAGCTTATAAACCACCGCTTCAACAACCGGCTGCCCACCGTGGTCGTCACCATAATTCCGCCGGAGGAACTCGATGAGAGAATGCGCACCCGCCTCACGGACCCGGGGTTCTGCCAGGTATATACTGTCGGTACCAGGCAGTCAGCCCTGTCCATTTCAAGTTGGGACCCCGAGTTTGAGCTACAAAAGAAGATGACCTTTGACAGCTTCGACTGGAAACGGGTCAACCTGCCCCTCGAACAGCGCCAGAACCTGGAGATGGCATTTCGCCTCGCTGTAGACTTTGCTAAATCACCGGACGGCTGGCTGGTATACCAGGGCATCAACGGCTGCGGCAAGACACACCTGGCGGCCGCGATTGTCAACTATCGCTACCAGCATGGCAAACCGGCCCTCTTCGTTGTCGTGCCGGACTTCCTTGACCACCTGCGTTCTACTTTTAGTCCGGACAGCAAGACGTCCTATGACGGGCTCTTCGAAGGTGTCAAGAGCACCCCGCTGCTTATACTTGACGACTTCGGCGAGCAGACAACTACCCCCTGGGCAGAGGAGAAGCTGTACCAGGTAATCAACCACCGCTACAATGCACGGCTGGCAACGGTGATTACTACTTCCTGCTCACTGGAGGAAATTGAGAACCGTGTCAGCTCCAGGCTGGCTGACCCCAAGATAAGCGTGCTCTTTAACATCACGGCGCCGGACTACCGTGGCGACGCCACCAGCCACAGAAGAGCACCCCGCCGCAGCAGAAACCGCTAGGCCTTCGCCATTATTTACACAACCGGGGCATCCGTAGTAAAATAGGCTTCTGCAGAACGGAGAGGGAATTTGACGACGATAGACCTTCCTGTTCTGGTGCTGAACCAGAACTACGAACCACTGAATATCTGCCGCGCGCGACGGGCGATAGTTTTAATCTACCAGAGTAAGGCTGAGATGCTGGAGAACGGCGTCGGTTTAATATACACGGCTACTCGCGAGTTCCCGGTACCTTCAGTCATCCGCCTGCCCTATCTGGTGAAACGCCCTTTCCGGGTCAACAGGAGACTTACCCGGCTGGAAGTCTTCAACCGCGACCACTATTCGTGCCAGTATTGCGGCAAGGAAACCCGGCAGCTAACCCTGGACCACATAATCCCCCGCTTTCGGGGCGGCCCGCACACCTGGGAGAACCTGGCAAGTGCCTGCGTATCCTGCAATCGACGTAAAGCCGGAAAGACCCTGGAAGAAGCGGGGATGAAACTGCTCCATCAGCCCACCGCACCGCGGGGCAACCGCTATTCCTACATCTCATCGCACTACCTGGAGACCCGGGAGGAGTGGCAGAGATACCTCCCCCATTAGCAGTCGACGGAAGCGCCGACCTATCGCGTCCTATTCAGGCGTGAAACAGGGGAATCCACCCTCCAGGCCCCATCTGATGCAGGGATGTCACAGCCCCTGCGTCACCGGCCCCTCCTCTGTCTCCTGCCTGGTCTGGGTTCCGATTTGCTCTCCGTCTCTTCGTTGAGGGATATCTCGCTGAGCGGTAGCTCAACGCTCACCTTGCTTTCCAGCTCTACCAGTACCGACTCCTTCAGCAGATTTGTACCCAGAACCCTGGCCATCCCCATGGCAGTAGACACGTGCCGGCCTTCTCTGGGCATCTTCCCCTTCATGCAGCGGTACTGCTGATTCTCGTAAGCCAGGCAGCACAGGAGGCGGCCGCAGACACCGGATATCTTCATCGGATTCAGTGGTAGATTCTGCTCTTTCGCCATCCGGATGGAGATGGGGGTAAACTCAGAAAGGAAACTGGCACAACACAGGGGACGACCACACCGCCCGAAGCCCCCCAGCAGCTTGGCCTCGTCCCGTGCCCCCACCTGACGCAGTTCCACGCGTATCTTGAAGCGTCCCGCCAGTTCCCGTACCAGTTCGCGAAAGTCCACCCTCTCCTCGGCACTGAAGAAGAAGGTAAGGTGCCGGCCGTCAAGGCTGTACTCCGCCGAAAGCAGCTTCATCGGCAGGTTCATCTCTGTAACCAACTGGCTGCACTCCTTCATTACCTCGCTTTCTTTCTCCTCATATTGCTCGGCGTGGTTAATTTCTTCAGGTTCCGCCTTGCGAACTACGGGCTTCAGTGGCTTGACCACGTCGCTGGCAGCAACCTCTTTGGAGGCGATGGCCACACGCCCGACCTCCAGGCCGCGCGTCGTCTCGACCACCACACGGTCATCCACTTCGAGGTCAATACCGTTAGGGTCGAAGTAATAGATTTTACCTGCTATCTTGAACCGTATACCAACAATTTCAGCCATAGTCTACCTCTAGCTGGCCGCCGGGTTCGCTGCTCCAGCTCCATCCGGAATGCTCAGCATCAATACTTCCAGCACGAGCTGGGGATTGGCATTCAGCCTGAGTTGCCCGCCGGCCGACCGAATATTCTCAATAAAGACCTTTACCTGGGCCAGACTGTATCTACCCGCCATTTCGGTCAGGGCAGGCAGGTGGTCAACATTGACAACCGCATCACCGCATCCCACGTTCACCAGCAGCAGGTCGCGCCACCAGTCCAACCAGAGGTCAAGCTGCTCCTGGACCTCCCTGCGATTCCGCCTGAACCTGCCTGCCAGCCGGGCAGCGTAGCCAAAACGCTCCTCATAGCCGGCATCGATGATTATGTGCATCCCTTCCAGCCACTCGTCACGCTGCTGGAGCAGGCTACCTTCGCTCGCAGCCGATATAGCCCATCCCAGGTGTCCGTTGGCGAGCCGGGACAGGAGCCTGGCCCTCTCCGGCTCTACACCCCACCGGGAAGCAAGCGCGGCCTCTATCTCACCAGCCCCCATTGGCCTCAGCTCAACCCGCTGGCACCGGGAGACAACCGTAACCGGCAGCATGCTCTCGTTCGTCGTCAGCAGTACAAAGACCACGCTGCCCTCAGGCTCCTCCTGGGTCTTCAGCAGTCGATTGGCCGCCCCTATCGAGAAGAACTCGGCACCATCAAGAACAAAGACCTTGCACCTGCCCTCAAACGGCGGCAGGCTCACCGAGTGCAGAATCTGGTCAATCTGCCCTACGCCAATCTTCGTCCGTGCGCCTTTCCCCGCAACTTCGTCTTCACCGCTCTCCTCGTCACCGATATCGGTCAGACTGGTCACACTTATATCGGCGTGCTTCCCCTCGGTGATTCGCCGGCATGAGTCGCACTCGCCGCAGGGAGGCTCATCACCTTCGCAGTTCACTGCGCGGGCCAGGTCCATCGCCAGGGTCATCTTACCGACATGTGCCGCCCCCACCAGGAGATAGGCATGGGACAGCGTACCTGCTGCCATGCTGCGCTGAAACAGGGATACCGCTCTGTCCTGTCCAACTATGTTCCACATGGCACAATCCCCTATACTACATCCAGTCGGGTCAGGTCTTCCAGCGTTTCACGACGCCGGATAAGGCGTGCCTTGCCCTCCCTGACCATGATTACGGCCGGTTTGAATGAGGCGTTGTAGTTCATCGCCTCGGTGAGGCAGTAGGCACCGCAGCCCGCCACCGCGATGTTGTCACCGGCGGTAACCGGCGGCAGGCCAATATCCCGTATCAGTATGTCTCCGGACTCGCAGAACTTACCCGCAATGGTGACCTTCTCCGATTCATCTTCCCTCATCTTGTTGGCCACCACCGCCTCGTGCCGGGCACCGTAGAGCGCCGGGCGGATGTTGTCCGCCATGCCACCGTCAATGGAGACGTAGCGCCTGATATTCGGTATATCCTTGACCACACCGGCGGTGTAGAGCGCAACACCGGCCTGCGCCACCAGAGACCTCCCCGGTTCGACCACCAGTCGCGGCGTTTCCAGTCCCAGTTCCCGGCATCCGTCAATAACAGAGGATGTTATCACCTCGGCGAAAACAGAAATCGGTGTTGCCGGAGAGTCCAGGGTGTACCGGACACCAAAACCCCCACCGACATCTAACTCCTTGAGTTCGAACCCGTGCTTACGCTTCATCTCGGCGGCAAGGCCCAGAATGGCCCGGACGGATTCCCGGTACGGCTCGACCTCAGATATCTGGGAGCCAATGTGGAAATGCAGACCGACAAGGTCCACTCCAGGCATGGACATCGCCGCGGCCACCGCCTTTTCGCCCTGGACCAGAGGAATGCCGAACTTGCTATCGATGTTGCCGGTGGTGATGTACTGGTGGGTATGCGGGTCCACCCCCGGAGTTATCCGCAGCAGTATCTCCGGTGTATAGTCGAGTCCCTGTACCAGTTTACCGAGTAGATTTAGCTCATGGAAGTTATCCACGACGAGTCGGCAAATCCTTGACTCCAAAGCCAGCTTTATCTCTTCCGGCGATTTATTGTTACCGGCGAAGTAGACCCTGTTCATCGGAAAGTCTGCCGACCGGGCAATACCAAGCTCGCCACCCGAGACCACATCAAGCCCCAGACCTTCTTCGACGAGGAGAAGCAGCAGGGCTTTGTTCAGGAAGGCCTTGCAGGAGTATGCAACGACAATATCAGGGTAGCGCCCGCCGAACTCGTCCCTGAATTCACGGCATTTAGCGCGGAGCGCGGCTTCGTCAAACAGATACAAGGGCGTACCGAACTCGGCCGCCAGCGCTACGGTATCGCAGCCGCCAATAACGAGGTGGCCCTGTTGATTAACCTCGCTCCCCGGTGGGAACAAGGGAAGCCTATCTACCATTGCCAAAGGTCCTCCTGAAACCAGAATTACGGGATACCCGAACCATCCGGGCTAGGCGCACTTTGCCTTATTCAGTTCCCGTAACTCCAGCAGGATTTCCCTGAGCAGCATAAGCTCGAGCCGGCGTGACTCCACCGTGCTCGTCAGCTTGGCCCATTTCCTGGGGTCATCCGCCGGGATATAGCTCTCCAGCAAATCAATAACGTCTTTTGCCACCGGTCTCTCCTTTTCTGGCAACCGCCGCCCCGTTAACCAGCGCTAATAGATAAAGACAATCCCTACCGATATGCCGCCCGGGACCGTGGATGGGTCCATCGTCCGGTAGATGGGATATATCGTCCAGCCCACCCGGTTCACCAGGTCGATAGCATCAATGCTTACGCCCTCCATGGAAGGGCGTGCCATCAGTATGTGTGGGCAGCGGCCGCTATCAAGCATCTGGCACAGGCCGCCGTTACACATTGTATCCCGGCAACCACCGGCGCCGAAACCAAGGGCAAAACGATAGCCATCGGCAAATCCTGCCCTCTCAATCCTGGCGGCAATCTCATCGGTTTTCCTCTGGTGCTGTCTCCCGTGAGGGTAGTACCGGGTAAAATCGGTAAAATCCTCAGCAGGTGCATAGTGATTGAAAAGGACCTCCCAATGGTACCGACCCAGTGCCTTCCGCATGAACTCCGGCTCAGGCGTATAGGGCGGGCAGTACCCGCACCGATTGTAGTTAGGACAGGGAGGAATCATGCATTTGAGCCTCACCCGCTCGTCCACTCTGACCCACTCCGCCGGTATGACCTTCGCATCTGTCGCGCCAAGCTCCAGCGCCAGCTGACGGTACCCCTCCAGGTCGGCCCTCAGGATCTCCTCATCAACCTGACCGGGAAACGCGCGCGCTATTTTCCGCTCTTCGGCCACTTTCCTCCCCTCCTGCAACCTGCTCGCAAGACTCCACCCTAATATTAGTCCAGTGATGCAACCAAGTCAATTTGGTGGAATCATGGCAATTGACAGAACCTGACAACGTCATTGCTTGTGATAATAGAGAAAGGTTTCCTCAGCTATCGCCGAGGAAACCTTCACAATCATTTCGGTGGTGTTCTAAGGCTTCCCGCCGGCCACCCAACTTCAACAACCACTACCTTCCGGCGGGAAGCCAACCTCAGGGAGTATCCCGTACCTCTCTACAACCACGCCCTTCAAGCCACCACGTCAGAGGACCCTTTACTGCCGACCTCCGCCATCTCCCTGTGGTTAACTCTATTCTAGACCTGCGGGTGAGCGCCGAATATGATACAAGTCACATTCCGCCAATTCGCTAAGACCCTTGACGCTGCATAGCGATATTGCTAATATCAGGTACACCGGCGAACCCGGACAGCAAGGAGGCGCTGGATGTCTTTCACCGAGAAGCTGAACAACGCGGTAGAACGGAACAACAGCCTGGTCTGCATCGGGCTTGACCCCGACCCGAAGCGTATGCCGGAGAACATCAGTGTGTCCGATTTCAACCGGGCGATAGTTGATGCTACGTCCGACCTGGTCTGTGCCTACAAGCCAAACCTTGCCTTCTACGAAGCCCTCGGGGAAGCGGGGCAGGAAGCCCTCAGGGAGACTCTGAAACACATCCCGGAAGATATACCTGTCATCGCCGATGCCAAGCGGAACGATATCGGCAATACCGCCGTTGCCTACGCTCACGCCATATTCGATAACCTCGGCTTCGACGCAATGACGGTAAACCCGTACCTGGGATTTGATTCCGTGGAGCCTTTCACTTCATACCAGGACCGGGGGATATTCATACTGTGCCGTACTTCAAATCCGGGCGCGGCCGATTTTCAGGACCTGCGCTGCCGGTACGGTAGAGACTACCTCCCCCTTTATCAAATCGTAGCTCTCAAGGCCGCGGAGTGGAACACACACGGCAACATCGGGCTGGTGGTCGGCGCTACCTATCCCGGCGAGCTGGGCATAATCCGAAAGAGCCACCCGGATATGCTCTTCCTCGTTCCCGGTACCGGTGTTCAGGGTGGCGATGTGGCGCAAGCGGTCCACCAAGGAGCGAACGCACAGGGTAGAGGAATGGTCATCAACTCGTCACGGCAGGTCCTCTACGCATCAAGGGGGAAGGACTTCGACACCGCGGCCCGAAACGCCGCTGCAACCCTGCGCGACGAGATAAACCGGCACCGGTCAACCCTTCCAAAGTGATAGCCAATGGTCACTGAGATAAGACTGGGCGACATCGTCCGACTCAAGAAGAAGCACCCCTGCGGTAGCGATGAATGGCAGGTAGTCAGG